>JAUPKV010000306.1 GCA_030837265.1 Methanobacteriota archaeon | reverse complement strand
ATTGTCATTAGTCGAATTGTCATTGGTCGAATTGTCATTGGTCGAATTGTCATTGGTCGAATACTCATCAGTTGATGAAGCTATTGCAGCAGGTAACGCATAAACCAATAAAATAAGAACAAAAATCGCTGATATAAATTTTTTTTCACTTTCCATGTATTCCCTCCGAATGAAAAAAATCTCGCTAAACCTTTGATTTCAATACTGCTACATCCGTATAGCAACATCTGAATGCTGAAGTTTAACTAGATTTATCACATCGTTACTTACAACACTTAATATCTTTTTTTAGCATTGTACTTGTTCTTTTAACATTGTATATCTCTTTTCATTTAACATAAATCAAAAAGTTTTTATTGTCTAAATTTGTTATAGTTAGTTTTTCAAAAAAGAAAAATGAGATTTATAAGCAGCATATATGTAATTATTTGAATATGATGTAAAATATCATTATTATCTTTATATTTTATATTCTGATTATCTTTCAGAGAAAAAACTAAATACATTTTATCAACTTTGAACATTTAGTTATTTCGTGTCATTTATTTTTGCTGCCAAATAAGTTACTTCGAATTTTCATGCAGCTTTTATGTTTTTCAGCTGACATCAAAACTACAAATCATTTATTGCCGGAAATTAAATCGGTCATGGGTTGAATCATTGAAAACCGTAAGCGTGAGAATCTCCCGAAATATTCATCAAATACGTGGAGCGCATCGCTTTTTCGGAATTAATCTATAACTCAGGGACACGACCCAAAATCCAAGAATAAAACATAATTGGAAGATTTAAAATAGGATCAAAATAGAATCAGGCTAAACAGTTAGATGAATGCCTGCGAAAGTTTATTTTTTCCATATTGCTGCTGCCCGGAGGCTTTGCCCTGAAAGAAGATCTTTTAGAAATCAAATCAGCATTTATGAGTTATTTCAAAGAAAGAGAAGCCGAAATTAACGGTTCTCTTCTTGCCGTACTGTCAGGAGAAAACATTCTCTTTCTCGGGCCTCCCGGAACAGCGAAAACTCAACTTGCAAAAAATATTTGTCAGTCTATTGAAGGGGGAAATTTCTTTAATTACCTGCTGACCAGCTTTTCAACTCCTGAAGAGATTTTTGGGCCCCTGTCCTTAAAAGCTCTGGAAGAAGACGAATTCCGCCGGAAAATCGAGGGCTGCCTCCCGACTGCCCACGTTGCTTTACTGGATGAAATTTTTAAGGCGAGCAGTGCAATCCTTAACAGCCTCCTGACAATCCTGAACGAGCACAAATACCATAATGGAAGGGAAATCGTAGACGTGCCTCTGCTTTCGGTTTTCGGGGCATCCAATGAGTTTCCCGAAGCAGACGAAAGCCTGGAAGCTCTTTACGACCGTTTCCTTTTCAGGTACAGGCTGGCTTATATCCAGGACGATGAAAATTTCAGAGCTCTACTGTTCCGAAGCCCTGAGGATTTCGAGCCCTCTATAAGGATAAGGGTTTCATCAATATACGGGCTTAGAGAAAATGCAAAAATCCTTCCTATTGACTCAGACGTTGAGCTTATCATAACCGAACTCCGAAAGAACCTTCAACTGCAGGAGATTGAAATCTCGGACAGGCGGTGGAAAAAAGTAATTCAGGTCCTGAAAGTTGCAGCTTGCAGCAGCGGATGCACAACAGTAGACCGGACAATGGCACTTTTGCTCCAGCACATGCTCTGGAACCTTCCGGAAGAGAGGGAAACAATCAGGAAAACTGTCTTCGAACTCGTTGTCTCTGGCGGAATAAGTACGGAAAAACTGCGCCAGGATGCAGAAGACCTGCAGGCTGCAGTAAGCATTGCCCTGAGAAATGAACTCCCTGCAAAAGTAATCTGTGACAGCTGCGGTGAGGAATTCCTCCTGAGACAGGAAATAGAAAATCATCATATACTGCATCCTAACCACAGCTATTCCTTTAAAAAAGAGGGAGCTGCAAAGCTCTATCCCTACGATAACCTGCTAAAAGAAATTGATTCTCTCTATGGGTCTATGGATAAAACAAGTACATTATCCCCGGCCCAAAAAAATGTTTTTGAAAAGGAAAATGAAGCCCTTGCAGAAAGAGTCCGGCGTGTAAAGCACAGGCTTGAAGATGAAAGGGAACTTCTCAGGCGCATGATGGAGGAAAATATCTGGCTCTCAACTCTGGACAGAAGTGAGGTGTTACTGCTTCACGATTCCAGGAGTACCGAGCTTGCAGAGCTTGATATGCTTATATCGAAAGTCTGGTCAATACTCGGGCTGCAAAGCAGGCAAGTACAGGCTAAATCGCAGCTTTCAAAGAGCTCAGAATCAAAACATGAAGAATCAAAATATGCAGAAGCGAAAGCTACGGAAGCAAAAGTTCCTGATGCAAAAGCTTCTGTGCCCGATTCTGGCAACAGTGTCAATAGTTTTATGAAAGGTATAAGTTCCAGATTAAAGCTCAAATAAGCACTTCACCGTTAAAGAGTGCCCAAAGGTAAACCAATAATCTGGTTAAAGGGAATGAGGTGTTGAGATGGAAGGCTACAAGGAATTGATTGACAAACAGGATGTGCCTTTACACTCTTTTCAGTCCTTATTTTCAAGAAATAAATTTTTACAGGACTCTCTTATTCTCCGGAAACAGACAAAATCTCTGCTTGAAAGAGAGCTGCGGAGCACAATCGCCTTCCCAAGAACAGTCCCTCGCCAGTTAAGGGAAAAAATAGCTGAAGTAATAAGCTGCGAGATCCTCTTTGGGCAGCCATATGAGATAAAGGATCCTGATAGGTTTATTGGAGTTTTCGGGGCTTTTTATCCGATTTTTTTGACCCTCAAGAATTCAAAGGCCTGGCCGAAACTTCGAAGAATCGCGAAAAAAAGCAGAGGAGCAGGAATTGCAAGCTTGAAAATTCTTCTTCCTTTAATTTACGATATAATGGAAATTGTTTCTGAGTCCTCAAACGGCCTTTTAACTGCAGAAAACCTCAGAAATCTCGATGCTGAGATGGAGGTAATTCTTTCAGAATTTCAAAAAATTGTACAAAAAACTCTTCTGAACTGGGAAAATAGTTTATCTGATGACATCAGCACTTTTCAGGGGATAACAAACCCTTCGGAACTTGCCTTAAGGGAATCGGTCCTTGAGTTTATGCAGAAGGAAAATTACCAGATGCTTCTGGATGGATTAATGGAAGGACTGAACAGGAGAATAAGCGAATTTATTTCGGAAATGGAAGAAAACCTTGACCTTTTTGAGACGCTTGCCTTCCTTTTTCCCGGAAGGAACTGGAGTTATTCCGTAAAAGAACTTAAAAAAGAACCTTTCTACCTGCAGCTTAAAATGCTGAAAACTTATTCAACATTTTTTGAACAAAATCCTGACCTGAAACGAATTGTGGATTTTATCGGCAGAAGAGAGTTTGACCCTCCAGGCGGCCACATACGCCTTTCTCCTTTCGGGAAAAACCGGATTCAAACGGTACGTTTCTCGGATTCTATCAATAACCTGCTCCCGATGGAAGTTGCAAAGCTTCTTAACCCTTCCCTGAAATGGAAATTTTATGCGGACATGCTTGAAGGAAAACTCTTGAGCTACCAGCTGCTGGGCAAGCACTACACCGGCCCTCCGCGCATAAAGCCCAGAGGCCCTATGATCGTGCTCGTGGACACCTCCGGTTCCATGCACGGAGCCCCCCAGACCCTGGCCAAATCGGCTGTACTTGCCATGGCAAAACGGATGCTATCACAGCAGAGGGATATGAAAGTTATCCTTTTTGCTTCCACCAGCCAGCACCTGGAAATCGAGCTCAGCAACAGGAAAAAAATGTCCGAGAAATTCCTGAATTTCCTCATATATACTTTCGGCGGCGGAACTGATTTCAATACCGCCCTTGCCTCAGGTCTCAAATCCCTCAAGGAGAAAGACTTTCAGGGTGCTGACCTGCTTTTCATTACCGACGGAAAATCCGAGGTCTCCGACGAGCTAGTGCTTGCCCGCTGGGAAGAAGCAAAAAAGAAATACAACGCAAAGGTTTACTCATTGATAGTAGGCGGCAGCGGAGCAAGCGGGCTTTCGAAAATTTCAGACTATACTTACCTTGTAGAGATAGAAGTCGATTCGGACAGCACAGGTGGAGTCGTCAGGCTGGTAGAATTCAAATAATAAAATGCGGCCCAGTCAAGTCCATGAAAATATTTTTACTTTTTTATTCCAGTATACTCTTTCAGTATCTTCTAAGACCAAATTTGCTACCTTTTAATTCCTCCCCTGAAAGAATTAGTTTTTATCTGAAAGGTAAGATCTATTTATGGCTTTTATAAAAATTAGCTTTTTTCAGGTGAAACAATGGGAATAAAAAGGCCTATCCAGGACCAACAGCAGATCGAAGAAATACTCTCAAAAGCAAAATTCCTGTACCTTGCCCTCTCGGATGCAGATACTCCTCACATTGTCCCGATGGCATTTGGATATAAAGATAACTGTATTTATCTTCACAGTTCTCAGAAAGGCGAGAAAGTCGATATCCTTAAAAAGAATCCGAGGGTTTGTTTCGAAGCCGATATCGATGCTGAGATAATCACATCAGATGATATCTGCACATATAATGTCCGTTACAGGAGTGTCATTGGGTACGGACAGGCAAAGTTTCTGGAAGACTATGATGAAAAAGTGGAAGGGCTTACTGTCCTCTCCGAACAGTATATGAAGAAAGGACCTTTTGAGTTTGAGGAGTGGAAAGTTAACAGGTTGGCAGTCATAAAGATTGAGATTGAAAAGATGACAGGGAAAGAGAGTGGATTTTAATTACTTCATTAAAGTAAAAGGATTTAGTTTGAATTAAAGGATTTAGTTTGAATTATCCGATTTGGGGATATTTTCGAAAATAGAAGTCCCATAAAGTATACTTTATATTCGAATTATTATTATTTATTTTAGATTATTAAGTGATTTTATATATACATTCGTAGATTTCGGCATCTTTAATCGTTCGTATATGATAGGACGATTTTAACAAAGAACAAACAAAGGTCTAAGAGGTATTAGAGCTCTTCGAATAATATTATTTGTAAAAATAAATTTTAACATGCTTTGTTTTATATATTAAATATTATTAGTAATTTTAATTTATTAAGCAATTTTATATTTATAGTTGTATATTTCTGTATTGTCAACCGGTAAATAACTGGCGAGACAATTAGAACAAAAAACGAAAAAGGACTTTAGCAGTTAAACTGGATTATCGGCGGAAGTCCTAAAAAAGAAAGGAGTTGTGTATAATGGGGGAACAGATAATTGACAGAGTAAAAAGGATATTGACTATTTTATTGGCAATCTGTTTTTTAATGTCAATACCAGCTTCAGCAGCAAGCGCAGCTAATGTCCCTGGCGATATGAAGAAATGGAACGATGAAAAGAACAAACGGGACAAAGAAAATAAAAACTGGGACAATGAACAAAAAAAGTGGAATAACGAACAAAACAATTGGGACAAAGAAAAAAGAGAATGGAATAACAAAGATAAAAGAGGAAACGACTATAATAACTGGTTGAAAAGATATAATGATTGGATTAAAAGACATAACGACTGGGCTAAAAGGCACAACGACTGGACTAAAGGGCAGAATGACTGGTTAAAAAAGTATAACAACTACTTAAATTCAAGCAAACGGTAAAAGTTGACTATGAAATCTGAGCTCTTTATTATTTTCCGGATTGCAGAGATCGAATATTAATTCGCTACAGTTT
>JAUPKV010000305.1 GCA_030837265.1 Methanobacteriota archaeon | reverse complement strand
TTTATCAACCTGATACCACTGATAGGTTGCAAATCCAGCCAGAATTAAAATAATAATAGAAAAGGCTGCAAGTCCTTTGATAATGCGGCTTTTGTTCCTTTCTTTCTCTTCTGTCCGTTCTTTTTCAATCCTTTCTTTCTCTTCTGTCCGTTCTTTTTCAATCCTTTGTTTTTCTTCCCGTTCTTTTTCTACCAGATCGGAGCTGGCTTTGATATATTTTATCTCATCAGGATTTAGTTCCTGTTCATATTTTTCCAGCCAATTTTTCGCTTCTACCAGAGGAGCTCCACGCAGAAGATTACCTTCATCTTCCTTTCTATTCCATTCATCCATTCTGTCTTCAAGGCGCTGTCTCCAGATTAGAAAACTGCGCTGCTCACGAATCCAGTTTTTTAACTGCCCCCATTCAATTAGTAGAGAATCATGAATTATTTCTACTGTTTCGGTTCCTTTGCTTAACCCACCATCTGTGACAAGAATATGGGCATCAGCCAGCTTTTTTATCAACTGGTGAACGGCTTTTTCGTCAGTGTCTCCAGCTAAACTTTCCAGAGGCAGACGGCGGCGTGAGTCCGGCATATCTCCGTCTCCGTAGCGGATTAAGCGGGTAAAGATTCTCTTGGCTAATTCTTTTTCTTCCGGATTGAGGCTATTGTAAGTTTCATTAGCCCACTGCCCTATAGCTCCTGAAGCACCGCCAATTTTTTTATAGGTTTCATGAGTTAGCTTTCCGTTTGACCTGAGCTCCCAGAGTTTGTAAAGGGTGAACTCAAGCAAAGGAAGAGAATTTTTTGTGTTTTCCAGGTCATTTATTATTACATCTTCCAGTCCGGTTTCTATTTGGAGACCGGCAATTCCCGCAGGTTTTTTAATAGCTCCCCTCATCTCTTCTTCAGACATTGATCTGACGTTTGCCTGTCCCCCAATTAGACCAATTAGATATTCACCTAGAAGAGAGTTCAGGAGAAAATCATAGTAATCGCCTCTGACAGTCAGCAGGAAGCTAACTTTTAATTTGCTTTTCAAAAGACTGTGTATGCCCTGAAGGAACTCAACCTGTTTAGCTGAGTCAAGGTTTGAGAACAATGTTTCGAACTGGTCTGCATAAATTACAAGTCTGATTTCAGGTTTTTTTTCCAGATATGAACGTATACCTTCCCAGAGGTCAGCCTTTTCTATGTAAGTTCCGGATTTTTCAAGAGCCTGCCTCAAAGATTCTTCCGGGTCACTATCACAGGCACTATTGGATGGGGAGACATCATTGGGCCGGAAAGTGACAATCCGGGCATTTTCAAATCCAATAATCTCACCTCTTTGAATTCGAGGCAGGAGGCCCGCGAAAACCAGTGAAGACTTACCGCTTCCAGAAGAACCGACTATCGCCAGAAACCGGGGATTAATTCGAAGCTGTTCTTCAATTTCCCGGAGAATTTTTCCTCTTCCGAAAAAAAGATATTCATCAGCTTCTTTGAAGGAAAAGAGCCCTCTATAAGGGCAAATTTCCCTTATTTTCAACTCCGGGCAAATTGACTGTACCATTTCGCTGGGGATTGCGAATGATACATTCTGAAGTTTATCCAGCAAATCCTTTTTAATAGCGCCCACAACAATTCCGATAACTCTCTGTCTGGACTCATCCCATAAAGGCGCACCACTGAAGCCTTTAGTAATTTCGTTTGAATCTATCTGGAGTAAGGAAGTGCCTCTTTCAGTTACCTTTCCAATTACTTCTCCATGGCCCCAGATCCCTTTAATATCTCCAACAACCGGAAAACCAAAAGTACATACTTTATGCCCAGTTACTCCTGCTGAAGAACCAATTAACAAAACTTCAACTTCAGATGGAAGTTCTTCTTCGAAAGTGAGTATCGAAATATCTCCTTTATCAGGACTACGCCAGCTCTCCGGGATAACAGAGGCATTACACTCTGTCGCATTTGGATTATTAAAACGAACCTTTACTTTGTCACCTGGACCTGCACGTGCTTCCAAAACTACGTGAGCACAGGTCGCAATCAGGTTTTTAGAAATGACAAACCCGGTTCCAGCAACCGTCCCATCATGCCTGAGGATTTGAACAATTCCTTTAGTTAAATCTTCAGAAGACTTCATGATACTCCACTTTTTAATATTCGCTATTTAGAGACAGATTGAAAGGCAGTATGCAATAGTAAAATTATTTGTTCCTCCAGGTCAAAGTAACATTAAAATTAGCGCCCGTATTCGCTGATATAAACATACCAGCCTCCATGTTCAATGAGATCCCAAAAGAAACCTGGACTTCTTCGGGTTGTTTGCTAATATCACTTAGCTTGCTCAATATAGTATTTGCAACCGGCTTTAAAATTCCAAGGGACTCTTCAAACGTCTTATTTGAGAAATTTACAATCTCGCGATGTGTAGATCCAGAGGATACACGAATCATTTCCCCTTCAGCCTCAGTGTCTTCTGATTCTACTAATATAGTGCTACCATCTTCAAGGTTAAACTCAACAAGGCGTTTCATAAGATGCGTTACTCCAAAAATTTGAATTGTATTCTTCAGGAAATTTCTTTCAGCTAAAATGTATAAATAACAATACTTTCCTGATGGCTTTAATTTAAACTGTATTTCAACCCATCAATCAGAATACGTAATCTCATACATCGAAAATATGA
>JAUPKV010000304.1 GCA_030837265.1 Methanobacteriota archaeon | reverse complement strand
GGTCTATAGTGATTTCGTCCGTTTCCGTATTAAGAATCATCATTTTTAAAACTGTATAAATGTAGGACTCATAGTCCTCCATCTTGGGCCTCTGCCCGGTATTGAGCACATCCTCGAGGGTAAGAGGGTGGATACTGAAAAGGCCTCCTATCTTTTCTATAACCTCTATCTGGTCGAGCCCATCAACGTTTACCCATAAATTGGTACCTGGCTGGTCTTTAAAAAGAGTAAGCTCATCAATGCTGTTGAGTTCCTTTTCTATAAATTTTTCACTGTTATAGATAACAATCTTAATTTTGACTTTTTCTACCTTTTTTTCCCCGATATGTACAAGAGTTCCAGGCTCAAGTCCGACTTTTGATCCTCTTTTCCTGAAAGTTACCATTTTACGGCCCTGCCTTATCTCTTCATAAAAATAAATGTTATTAATTGAAGTTCAAATGATTTAAGACTGCGCATGATTTTTAATGATCATTCAAATTAACTTCAAAACATTGGACAAGTTTTCAATACTCAGGACCATCAGTTTAAAATGAGCTGTTAAAATGTTTGCAGATAATTTTATCTAGTTAGTAGAATAATATGATTTATATAATTATAAGTATTTTCCAAAATTTTGGGGAATTGGGAAAATGCCGGTTTTGACAAGTAAAAAGGAGTGGGTAATCTGGTTGATAATCAAATTATGAACAATTTAGTCAATATGACCAATCAATTTATTTCGTTTATTCCTACACTTATAGCAATTATTGTTCTCATAATTGTAGGGAAATACTTGGGAGTTTTCCTGGGAAAACTTGGAGCAAGAGCTCTGGATAAGATCGGACTTGATGATCTTGTAGACAGGACTGCTATAGGGGGGATGATAAGAAGAGGAAAGATGAGTACTGTTGGTTTTTTTGATGCAGCCATCAGGTGGCTTGTTTATATTATCTTTGCCTTGATTATCCTAAATCTCTTGAATATTCAGGCCGTGAACAATTTCATAAACCTGATCATATATTACATTCCACTGGTAATCTCTGCTGTAATTGTGCTTATAATAGGTTTTTTGATAGTGGATTTCATAGGAGACCTGGTCAGAAATCTACTGGTTTCTGTAGGTATAGATGAAAAATTTGAAAGAACAACATTTGGCTCCTCACTCAGGACATCAGGGTTAACAGCCTCAGGAATAATAGCCGCCCTGGTAAAACTTTACGGATATCTACTGTTTCTTACGACTGCATTCAATATTTTACAGCTGACTATGATTACCCAGCTGTTGATCAATATAACTCTCTATTTGCCGCGTCTGATTACAGGAGTCCTTATCTTGATGATAGGAATATTGACAATAGATATAATTATGGACTACCTGAGAGGCACTATTCGGGGCATGAACATAGAAGGAACAGATATCATAATTCCTCTCTTGAGGGGTTTTCTGTTTCTTATTGTAATTCTTGTTGCTCTGGATACAATGCTGGTTAATACTGGCATTCTCTACCTGTTCTTGGGACCGCTGGCGTGGGGGGTTGCAATCGTGATAGCATTCAAATACGGAGTCAAAGACGCAATTGTGGCTTATGCAAAAGAAAGGAAGTAATCCTTGAATTTTCATTTTTTTGAATTTTCATTTTTTTGAATCTTCATTTTTGAATCTTCATTTTTTTGAATCTTCATATCTCATTACTCGCCGCTTCAGACAGGGATCTTATATGAAACTCAACGTCAAGGTTTTTTGCAAGCTTTTTGCATTTTTCCAGGTCTATTTCCCGAATATCTACTACCGTAACTCTTGTCTTTATTCCTGCCCTTTTTGCATCCTTAATAAAATCCAGCACTGCTATGTAAGCGTTTTCATGAATTGGCCTGCAAAGTTTGTTATATATCTCTTCGGATTCAGCGTTCAAGCTTACAGAAATCGAATCCATTCCTGCGTTTTTCAATTCCTGAATTACGTCTATCCCCGGATTTATGAGGGCTGCCTGTCCGTTGGTATCCAGCCTGACTCTGAGATTTCGGCTTCTAAGCCAGCGTGTGACTGCAAGTACGACATCAAACCTTAAGGTAGGTTCCCCAAGGCCTGTGAACACGATTTCTTTATATTTGGATAGATTCTCCTTTTCTAGGGTTTCGATGACTTCTCCAGTTGATGGTTCTTTTGAAAGCTTGAGGTTATATCCGTGAACCCCGTCAGCAAAGTTTCGGATACAAAAGATACAGTCTGCACTGCAGCGATTTGTAAGGTTAATGTAAAGGTTTCTGTATGCCTCATAGCAAATTGTGTCCATGCGAATCAAAATTAAAATTATTACATTATTTATAACTCTGACGCATTTAATGTTTTTAGACAGAATATTTCAGTATTCATATACTAATTATTTACTGCGTCACTTTTTGGTTTCGGATTATGGTTTGCACTTTCGAGCAGAAAGTTTATACGTCATTATGTACTTTTAAAGTCCGACCTGCGGCATTTAGCTAGCAGTATATGTCTTTCAACTGATTAATGTGTTAAAAACCTATGATTGATGAAAAATTGCGGTATCCGCAATTTCGAAGGAGAAACTTAAATGGCACAAGCAGGTAAATTTGACGTTCCAGAAGAACTTACAAATAAAGCACTTGAAGCTCTTGAGCTTGCCAGAGATACCGGCAAGATTAAAAAGGGCACTAATGAGGCAACAAAAGCAATCGAAAGAGGCAATGCAAAGCTTGTTCTGATTGCAGAAGATATTGAGCCTTCAGAGGTAGTCGCACATATCGCCCCTCTCTCTAAAGAAAAGAAAGCACCTTATATCTTTATCAAAAGCCAGAAGGAACTTGGTGCAGCAAGTGGGCTTGGAGTATCCTGCGCAACCGTCGCTATAATAGACGCCGGGAAAGCAGCCGAAATGATTCAGGACATTGCCCAGAAGCTTGAAGCACTTAAATAATCCTGATAACAGGAGTACTTTTTATGGCTGACGAAAGCACAACCGGTGGCTTTGCCGCTGAAGTTATTGACGTAATCGGGAATACTGGCATGCATGGTGAAGCCAGCCAGATCCAGTGCAGAGTTCTGGAAGGCAGGGATAAGGGCCGTGTCATTACAAGGAATTGTGTCGGTCCTGTTAGAATAGGGGACATCCTTATGCTTCTGGAAACCTCAAGGGAAGCAAAGAAGCTGACTACCAGATAATAAAATGGGTGAGAAAATGGAACAGAGAAAATGCTTTTTCTGTGGAACTATGCTTGAGCCTGGTACTGGTAAGCTCTACGTCAAGAAAGATGGATCCACTTACTATATGTGTTCTTCTAAATGTGAGAACAATTTTAATCTGGGCAGGCTTCCCAGGCGTACCGAATGGACTGAAAAAGGTAAAATACAGTTAAAAAAAGTATAAATAGATAGAATAGTCATCAGATATAACTGCAAATTAATTATTCGGTATTTGCCAGGGTGTTTACATGGAACAGACATACGTTATGGTAAAACCTGACGGAGTTCAACGTGGGTTGATCGGAGAGATTATCTCCAGAATAGAAAGGCGCGGTCTCAAAATAATCGCCCTCAGGATGAATGTTATTACTGAAGCAGCTGCAAAAGAGCATTACAGTGAGCATGCAGCCAGGTCTTTTTTCCCCTCCTTAATCGAATTCATTACATCCGGGCCCTCAGTTTCAATGGTAGTTGCCGGAAAAGACTCAATTAAAGTTATGAGGGCTATTAACGGTGCTACAAATCCAGTAGATGCAGCTCCGGGGACCATTCGAGGGGACTTTGCTCTGGATGTAGGAAGAAACGTGGTTCATGCATCCGATTCTCCTGAAGCGGCAGCAAGAGAAATTGCAATTCACTTCAATGATTCCGAAATAGGAAAATATTCAAGGATCGATGAGGTCTGTCTGTACGAGTAAAGCAGGTGCATCAAAGTTTTTCCGTGCTCCTGAATATTTCAGGCCATGGATTGAGCTTTTATTTAACCGTTGCCTGCAATGGGGGTCCGTAGGGGGAAACCCGGACCCTTCTGGACCTGCAGAAAATGAGTCGCAGGTATGAGAGAGGTTTTGGATATGACCGAAAAGAAGAGTTTGAGAACTCCTATAGTCTGTGTTATGGGGCACGTTGACCATGGGAAAACTACTCTGCTGGACAAGATCAGGGGTACTGCAATCGCTAGAGGAGAGGCTGGAGCTATCACTCAGCATATAGGAGCAACTGAAGTCCCTATAGATGTAATTGTAGATAAGCTGGGAAATCCAAAACTCCGAGATCGCTTCATTGTGCCAGGCCTGCTTTTTATTGATACGCCTGGACACCATGCCTTTACAACTCTCAGGAGTAGAGGAGGCGCCCTTGCCGACCTTGCAATTGTTGTAGTGGATATTAATGAAGGCTTCAAGCCTCAGACCCACGAAAGCCTGCAAATCTTAAGGCGATTCAAAACCCCTTTTGTTGTCGTTGCCAATAAGATAGACAGAATTGGTGGATGGGTTCCTCAAAAAGACCTGCCCTTTGCTGCAACTTTCAAAAAACAGTCCGCAGATGTCCAGGCTCGGCTTGAAACAAAGCTCTACGAGATAATAGGTGAACTATATAACCAGAGCTTTGAAGCCGAGCGTTATGATAGGGTTACAAACTTCCAGAAAACTCTGGGAGTAGTACCTGTAAGTGCTGTTACAGGAGAAGGGATTGCTGATGCTCTGATGGTACTCCTCGGGCTGGCCCAGAAGTTCCTTGAAGTAAGCCTGGAGTACAGTGCTGAAATCCCCGGAGTCGGGACTGTGCTTGAGGTCAAGGAAGAGAAAGGACTGGGGTCAACACTTGACGTTATTCTCTATGATGGCATGTTGAGAAAAGGAGATACTGTCGTTATAGGAACTCTGGGTGAGCCAATCCAGACTAAAGTACGAGCTCTTTTAAAGCCAAGGGAGCTCTCTGAGATTCGCTATGAAAGTAAGTTTAAGCAGGTGAATAAAGTCACTGCTGCAGCCGGTGTAAAGATTTCTGCTCCAGGGCTTGAAAGTGCCATTGCAGGCGCTCCCATAAGGGTTGCCACGGAAGAAACCCTTGAGGAAATTGTAACACAGGTAAAATCCGAGATTGATGAAGTCAGGATTGATACGGATTCTGTTGGGATCATGATCAAAGCAGATACAATCGGTTCCCTCGAAGCTCTCGTCCATGAGTTCCAGAAAGACAAAGTCCCTATCAGGAAAGCAGAGGTAGGGGATATTTCCCATCGGGATGCGGTAGAAGCTTCCACAATCGAAGATCCCCTTTATTCCGTGCTTATAGGTTTCAGTGTTAAAGTTCACCCTGATGCCAGAGATTTCCTGCAGGAAAGCGACGTGAAGGTATTAACAAGTGATGTGATTTACCGCCTGATCGAAGATTATCAGAAATACGTCAAAGAACAGCAGGAAATGGCAGAGAAGAAGATTTTCGAAACAATAATTCGCCCCGGCAGATTCAAAATTCTTCCTGGATGTGTATTCCGCCAGAGCAAACCCGCAGTTGTCGGGGTAAGAGTTCTTGGGGGAGTTGTGCGGACAAATGTAGATGTCATGCTAGAAAATGGAAACGTTGTAGGCAAGATCAAGGGCCTGCAGTCCGAAGGAGAGAATGTCCCCTCTGCAAGGGTAGGCAAGGAAGTTGCGATGGCAATTGATGGCGCAACCGTGGGCAGACAGATCAAAGAAGAAGATTTGCTCTATATCAATGTTCCTGAGAGGCACGCCAAGGTTCTTGAGCACGAGATATACGATTCTCTTTCAACCGATGAAAAGGAAACCCTCGACATTTTCCTTGGACTTAAAAGAAAAAACAATCCTTTCTGGGCAAAATAACACGGATGCATGGTCATCTTTAAGTTCAGGATTGGTAAGAACTCAATAATACGAGCAAGAACCCAGATAATACAGGCAAGAATCAGGCAAATACAGGTAAAAAGGCAAGATAAAGAAAGTAGCTACTGCGATAAAGCTTATATTGGAGGATTTTACATGGCAAATTTTAAAGTTGTGGTTTCTGACCCAAAAGAAGCGCGTGCTTACCAGCTCAATATAAAGGATGCTGAAGCAAACGCATTAATCGGAAAATCAATAGGCGATATAGTTGACGGTGCCATCTTCGGGCTCGCCGGCTACAAGATAAAGATAACCGGCGGCTGTGACGGTAGCGGTTTTGTTATGAAACCCGATCTACCGGGACCAAGGAGGCAAAGGATTTTGGTGGCTGTAGGTGTTGGTTACAGCCCTAAACTTCCCGGGCAGCGCAGGAGAAAAATGATGCGAGGCAAAGAAATAGCTCCGGATATTGTCCAGATCAACGCAAAAGTTGTTGAATACGGAAGTAAATCCATTAAAAACCTTCTGGGTCTTGAAACCGCAGAGGAAACAAAAGCAGAGTGATTTCAAGCTCCGCCTTCATGCGGGCTTTGATACCACTTTTTTCTAAAATCTTTATTTAAACTTCTTTTGTCCAGAGTTTCTAACAATCACAAGTATAGCCTGAGCAATGCTTAGTTGCGCTACTAATTTTTATTAATAATAATTAATCTAAGATTGTTAGATAGTATGGACATAAGAATTATATTCATTTGTAAGTTATTTGAATATAGAGTTCAACCAATATGAAAGATGATATTGGACTCCAGCCTCTGAGTAAGTTCAACCTTTGTGTGAACTTCAACCTCTGAGTGAATTTCAACCCCTCTAAGAGATAAGCCTGCAAAGTTTCAAAAAGCCAAAATTTGCAAGTTTATCTCTTTTTCTAATTTTAGGTTGCATCTGGGAATTAATATGAACTCATATGCCTTTCCTTAAAATTATTTGTCCTTATTGTGAGGCTCCTGTACTTTGCTGGTCATACTTCTCAATAAGGAGTTTGTACGATTTGTTTATTCCATAAACTATTTTTCTTCCTATTTTTGTTTCATCTATGAGCCCAACTTCTCTGAGATTTTTCACATACCAGCTAATTGTAGCTCTGGAAACTCCAAATTCGCGTGCAAGATCTATGTTTGTATTACATTTACCATTTATTATCGTCATAACTATTCTTTGATTAGTTATGTTCTGCAGAGTAGAGATAACTTTTATTTCTTCCTCATTATAAGTAAAATTATTTTCAAAGTATCTCGTCTTTCCGCCATCTTTATAGGCTTCGATTTTATGCTGAGATTCAAGGGTCTTTATGTGGTATTTGGCTGTTCCCCTATCCAGGCCGATTTTCTCGACAATTTCACTAATATATGCTCCGGGCCTGGTTTTAATATAGGTAAAGACTCTTAATCGGCTGGGATTATCCAGTACATTTCCGGGACTGACAATTCTACATCCGGCTATTGCGAAAATGTATCTCACCGGATACAAACTATCTATTGCCGCTACCACATTTATCATAGCCAACCATAGCAAAAATTGCCAATAAGTAATTTCTATGGTCTCAAATTCTGTCACTTGTTCATGGTTAATTGAGACGCCGGCTTGATCACTTGGAGCAGGTTTTACAATATATTCAGTAGCCTCAGCTGTTGCCGTTAATAATAAAAGCAATAAACAAATGATAAGCTCTTTCCTGAAATTAGTGCCCGTAGAGACCAAGTGTGTAAGTTTGGGTTTCACTAGCTGATTCTCCGTTTATTACAAAACGCCATTTTCCCTCTTCGATGTATCCCTCACCGGGATAAATAGATAGATGTATCCTTGCATCTATTTTTCCTTCTGAGTTGTCATGGAAAGTTCCAAGAAAAGTGCCTGAAGGAGAATATATTTTAAGAACCAGCGGATTGCTTGGAACTTTCCATCTTAAATCAACTTCAAGCCAATGAATTTGCTTACCTAATTTTGGAGATGAGTGATATTTTGTTTCTCCTTTACTTAACTTGAAAGTCGTTTGTGAATAAACATGGGTATTATCAGTATCAGACGAGATTTCTCCCACAGGACCGACAATATATCTTATGTTGTAGTTGTTATTCAAATCTAGTTTATCCGGGTATACCTGTCCATAGCCAGCAGAGGCTGCAGGAACAAGAGTTAATACCAGGCTAATAAATAACACGAGTATTCTAGGGGTATTTATAATTTTCGAGGTCAATGAATCACCAAAAAAGGGTTAGAAACTGTGCTTATAACATTTCTGTCCAAAGTATCTAACAATAAAGAAATTAAGAACTTGGTAAATATATTATGAATTAAAATTCGGTTTTAAAAAATACGCATGAGGAATTAAAATTCAATAATTAATTTTCAAAAAAGGATATGAAGGTTTATTTCCCATCTTATGAATCATTATAAAATAGTAAGTTTTTTATATCATTTATGAAACATTTAATAGAAATATTTCTGCTTCTTCTCATGTTTATAAATGAAAACTTCACTTAGATTATGATTGGTAAACTTTTATTGGAATTTGCCTATTGTTATTGATATTTTTAGAAACATTTACAGTATTAAACCTTTGTTGCCCTATAAATTACTTAACAAAATACTGATACTTATCTATGAGCTTGAAAATAACAGTATTCCAGAAAACAAAAAGAATAAAAAATGAATTATAATAAAAGTTAAAATTTAAAATACATTAGAATTTTTCAGTAATGTAGTCAGCCATTGACTCAAAAATCCGTAGGCCGTCATCGGAGCCAAGAATTGATTCTGAAGCCCTCTCCGGGTGAGGCATTAAGCCTAAAATATTTCGAGAAGCATTAACTATTCCTGCGATGTTTTCGAGAGAACCATTCGGATTAGCCGCATCTGTTACTTTTCCGTTTTCATCTACATAACGAAAGACAACCTGATTTTGTTCATCAAGTTCAGCAAGGTTTTCCTCTTCTGAATAGAACTTCCCTTCCATATGGGCAATAGGCATCTTGATAAGCTCACCTTTCTTAAACTTAGAGGTAAAGGGCGTATCCACTGTTTCTACCCTGAGATTTGTCCATTGACACCTGAATTTAGGATATTCATTAGTCGTAAGAGCTCCTTCAAGAAGTCGAGCTTCAGTAAGCACCTGGAAACCGTTGCAGATCCCTATAACAGGTTTTCCTTTGGCTGCAAGTACTTTTACTGAATCCATAATAGGAGTGCGTGCAGCGATTGCTCCTGCCCTAAGATAATCTCCGTAGGAAAAACCCCCTGGAATTACAACTCCATCAAAACCAGTCAGATCTTCCTGTTTGTACCAGACAGTCTCGGCATCCAGACCCATGACGTCTCTCAGGATATAGAGGACATCCTGATCGCAGTTTGTGCCTCCGAACTGAATAATGGCTATCTTCATTTTCAGCTAAGCTCCTTTAACTTGATTATGTAGTTGTGGATGATTGGATTTGCAATAAGTTTCTGGCACATTTCATCGACCTTTTGCTCTGCTATTTCTGAAGATTCGGCTTCTAGCACAATTTCATAGAGCTTTGCGGTCTTTACGCTACTTACATCATAGCCAAGATGCCCGAGAGCTCTTTTTGCTGTTGCACCTTCAGGGTCAAGTATGCCTGCTTTCTGTTCAATTGTTACTGTTGCCTGGTACTGCATTATTAAGCCTCAATTAAATTTTAAATTTATCTGCATTAAAAAATAAACTTGAGCGATGATAATAATGTAAGATGTTTAAAAACGTTGCGTATATTGAGGGCTCTGGATAAAAAGATTCCCTATAAAAATTTGAACTCAAACTTTCAGAACATCTTTCTGCTAAGTTTATAAGATCGGTTTGAATGTAAATGAAGTTGAGATTATCTACTTTGCAAATATTTATACAATTAAAATAGGACCTCAGTTAAACTCTCTTTTCATTTCTACATTCGAAAAAACTGAGATAAAAAAATGTTTCCCTGAATGAATGAGAAGTGCATGGGATCTAAACAGCTTTGAATACGAATAAAAAATTACCTGACTTAAAGGAGCATGTTATCTTATTCAAAACGCGATAATATCTCAATTTATAACGTGTTTTAAGATAGATTCTTAAGACGTTCTATGTTCTGAAGTACGTTCCTGCTTTCAGCCATTACATTTTCTTCTATCGAATCAATAATCATTTCCATTGGAACCGTTAGTTTGTAGAGCTTGACTGGCCTGCCTTTGCCCAGGTTCTTCTTTTCTTCCCTCATGTTTATCCAGTTATTTTCTCGAAGATAACGCATTGCAATACTGACTTCCGGTTGCCTTAATCCTGATACCATCTCGATACTCTGAGAAGAAATCTCCTCTCCTTTGGAGAGACATGCAAGAGTGAAAGCAACAGGCCTGTTTATATTAAGCCTCCTCAGCAGCTCTACCATTTCGTATTCAATGTCTCCCATTTTAAAGTCATCTTCTTCTGATTTAAACCCATTATCTGCCACAACTATCATCTACCTTATTCTGAAGAGAAACTTATGTTCGCTTCTGGTACCATTTTGTCAAGTTTATCAGATCAATAGAAACATATCACTGTTATAAATCACTTCAATTGGATCGTGTAGTATAATATTTCCTATATCTTATTTAATATATTTCTATTCATATGAGTTTCTGATATGTAGAGTATCCAATAAATTCTGCTTTCTTCAGTTTGTTTTATTAATAATACTTTCTCCATATATATAATTATATGCCCATAAAAACTTTTTGACACTATAACATCATGATCTTTTGTAAAGCTAGATAAAATAATACTTCAAATAATAAATAATTCATAATGTTTGCGGACTTTTTAAATAATACTGTAAAATTACTCGTAATAAATATAAGGAATAAAAACATTTTAAGTCATAAGGACTGGTAATTAAGAATGTACAGATGTAAATTAAGATGAAATTAATAAAATTATACTTTTCGATGAAAAACTATCCTTTTTATGTAATTTTCTATAAAAAATTATCCTTTTGGGCAATTAATTTACATGTTTTGGCAAATTTTATATATAAATCACTGAAATATTTGATGTAATGAATAATGTACTGGACAAAGCCGCTGTTTTTATCTGCCATTGCAGCGGTAATATCTCGGAACACATTGATATAAATTTTATTAAGAATGCCCTCAAGGCAGAAGGGATTCCTACCTTCGATTATGAGTATCTCTGTTCGAGCGAAGGACAGGCCCTCATAAAAAATAAGATTTCCGAAGGGCATCTAGACCGCATAGTCATAGGTTCGTGCACTCCCTCCAAACACGGTTCTCTCTTTAAAAGGTATATTCAGGAAGCAGGACTGAACAGGGCGGTGCTGGAGATTGCAAACCTGAGGGAACATTGTTCCTGGGTCCATCCGGATAAAGCCGAAGCTACGGAAAAAGCTCTCTCCCTTATCCGGGGAAAACTCCGACGTCTGGAAAAACTCGAGCCACTTGAAGAAATAAAAGTAGATATCGCTCCACAGGCGCTTGTTATTGGTGGAGGAATTGCAGGAATAACCGCTGCACTGAATCTCGCAGACACCGGAATTTCTACCTACCTTGTCGAGAAGAATTCAAGTATAGGTGGAAATATGGCGAAAATCGGTAAGGTCTTTTCTCCTGATAAGCTTGCGGAAGAGTGTTCAATGTGCTCATTGAGCCCGCTGATGAACGAGGTAGCAGCTAATCCCAGAATAACCCTTTTAACCTGGACTGAAGTGGAACGCTTAAGCGGGAGCGCTGGCAACTTTACAGTCAGGCTCCGAAAAAAGCCGAGGTATGTACACGATAACTGTACAGGCTGTGGTAGATGCAGCCGTGTCTGTCCTGTTCTCATTGAAAATGAATTCAACTGCGGAAATGTGGATAAAAAAGCAATTTCTCTGCGTTTTTCCCAATCGGTTCCCAAGACTTACTGTATAGACCCTGATCATTGTCTTCAGTTGAAAGGCGAGACTTGCGGAAAATGTGTTGAAGTCTGTAAGTCCGGTGCAATTGATTTTTCGCAAAAAGAAGAGATCATTGAATTGAATGTCGGTGCAGTAATCGCTGCTACCGGTTTTGAGGAGTATGATCCGTCCCGGAAGCCCCAGTACGGATACGGGACTTTTGAAAATGTGATGACTCAGATGGAACTTGCCAGAATGCTCGGAATCAACGGCCCTACTAAGGGGACATTGCTCAAGCCTTCTGATATTAATACGGCTTATGATACCTTAAAATCTTCAACAGGTACCTGTTCAGGTGGAAACACTAAGGAAAGTGATTTTGATTATTCCAATGACGTCCGAACACCTAAAAAGATAGTTATGATCCAGTGCGTGGGCTCAAGGGACGAAAAAGAGGGGGGAAACCGCTATTGCTCCAGGTACTGCTGCATGGCAGCCCTGAAACACGCAAGCCTTATAATAAAAAAATATCCGGATGCAGAAATCACGATTTGCTATGTTGATCTCCGAGCTCTTGGCTTTTATGAGAATTACTATCGGACGGTGCAGGACCTGGGAGTAAGATTTGTGAGGGGAAGACCTGCCGAAATCATCGAGAAACCAGATAAGAGCCTTATTGTAAGAATTGAAGATACTCTGAACCAGCAGATAAAGGAACTTCCTGCAGATCTCGTTGTACTCTCCGCAGCTATGATCCCTTCCGAAGGGACAAAAAAAATTGCCAGTATATTGAACATAAGCCAGGATGAAAACGGCTTTATTAAGGAGAGGCACTCCAAACTGAAACCCGTAGACAGCTCAACAGACGGGATCTTTGTCTGCGGCACTGCTCAGAGCCCGAAAGATGTAACGGATACCATTGCACAGGCAGGGCTTGCAGCCGTAAGGGCAAGGGCCTTTATCACGGACAGTCCTAAGGCACTGACAAATGAAATTCCAGCTATCAATCAATTGCTCTGCACTAAATGCGGGGAGTGCCTTAAATGCCCCTTCGAGGCACTTTCATTAAATGAGAGTGGAAGGATTGTCGTAGACCCACTCATATGTTCAGGCTGCGGACACTGTACTGAACTCTGTCAAAATTCGGCTATCCAGATTGCAGGCTTTACAAAGACTCAATTAAAGGCTGAAATTGAAGGGGTACTTAAGGAGGGAGACCTCCTGGGTTTCGTAAACAGTGGGATCGCATATCTGACCTGCGATAACATAGGCAACAGTTTGCTTGTTTATCCTTCAAATGTCAAGTTAATCAAAGTACCTACAAGCCTGGTACTGGACAAAGAACTGCTGCTTCATGCCTTCAAACATGGGGCGTCTTCTATTCTTTTTATAGAAGACCCTCCTGATAGCCCGAAAGCCCAATTGCTATATCCCTTAACTGTCAATCATTTTGAAAAATTGAAAAAAGAACTTGGAGATTCAGGAAACAAACTCTATTTCAAGAAAGCTTATGTGCCTAATACCAGAGGGCTTGCAGGAGCTTTCACCACTCTTGCCCGGGAAGGAGAGATGATCGGATGACAGAATATGTAAACAAATATGATACTCCGAAATGTAGAACCCTTGCAGAGACTGCAAAGGAAAGCATCCGTACGCCTGCCTCTTTAGGGCTTGACCGCTGCATTCAGTGCGGCGCCTGCACGGCTTCCTGTCCCGCAGCCCGATTTACAGACTACAGTCCGCGTCAAATTGTAAAAAAAGTACTTGAAAACGACCGCAGTATACTCGAATCCGAAATGATCTGGTCTTGCTTCTATTGTTATTCCTGCAACCTGCGCTGCCCCAGGAATAATAGCCCTGCGACAATAGTACAGGTACTCCGGCAGATGGCTATCAATGAGGGCGTTGGAGTCGAGAAAGTGGGGAATTTTGTAGAGATCGGGGAATATCTTGCCGAAAATGGAGCCAGCAAAGTTCCGGAAGCCGGGATAAAAAATATGGAAAGAGATCTCGGAGAGCGCTGGACCGAATTTAAAAAGAACCTTGAGACAATTCGTCTGGAGCTCGGTCTCAGTGCTAGAGATGTCCGAAAAAATAGTGGAGAAGTTCAGTCTATCCTGGAGGGTACAGGATACTTTGAGAGGGAAAAATGGATCAAAGAAAAAATACAGGAAAATCGTCTGCATCAGCTCCTGAAAAACCAATGCGTGAAAAAAGAAGACGAGAGCGGAGATTTAGGCTTTGAAAACGATAGAGGATGTACCGGACAGGCAGCTCTTATTATTTAAAAGCTGCATGGTCGGGCAGGAATATCCCGGAGTAGAGACGGCTACTCGTTACGTATTTGATAGGCTCGGAGTAGATTATATCATAAATGATGAACAGTCCTGCTGTACGGGGATCGGACATTATACTGATATTTTTGAGGGATTAACAACTACGGCTATTGCAGCCCGCAATTTTGCCATTGCGAGAAGATGCGGGTATCCCAATATAACCTGTCTTTGTTCAACCTGTTATGCTATAAACAAAGAAGCCTGTGAAGTTCTTAATACCGATAATGAGGTCAGGGAAAAAGTCAATTCCATTTTCAGAGAGCGAGGCCTTACAGATCTTGTTTACGAAAAAAATGATATGGACCCAAGGAAAAACTTCTTTCATGCAGTTGAGATCCTCCTGAGTAAAGCCCAGCAAATTAAGGAAAATCAGAAATTCGACTTTTCAGGTGTCAAAGCTGCAGCCCACCATGCCTGTCATTACTATAAAGTCAAGTACCTCGACGTTTTAGGAAACCCTGAAAATCCTCAGCTTATAGATACCATAGCCGTAGCGTGCGGGGCAAACATGGTCCGCTGGTACGAAGACCGCACCCTTACCTGCGGGATGGGCTTTGCTCAACTACATATAAATAAGAAAACCTCTCTTCAGGTCACTAAAACTAAACTCGACAGCCTGCAAAGAGCAGGTGTTGAACTTATGATTCACATGTGCCCTAACTGTCATATTCAGTATGACCGTTATCAGCCAGTAATCGAAAGAGAGTTTGGGGTAGAGTACGATACTGTGCACATGAACATTGCCCAGTTTGTAGCCCTTTCCATGGGTGCCGATCCCTACAAAGTGTGCGGTTTCCAGACACACTCCGTGCCTCTCGAAGGATTTCTGGAGAAGTACGGGATAATCTGAAATATATGTTTTAAAGTGAATAGGTCACATCTCTTGTATCTCCTTTTTATTTTAGTAGCCATATCATTTACTAAAAAATTTTAAGAAGTTACCATTGTAGGCAAAATGGACTATTACATTAATTGAAATACACTAGAGAAGAATCAAGATATGGCTATTCAGAATGACCAGACGAAAGTGGATATTGCCCATGTCTGGGATATCTCATCCGAGACCTACGACGACAAAGAAGGGTATGGAGTCCATAGTGAAATAGAAAGGGAAGCATGGAAAACCCTATTTAAAAGTCTGCTTCCCTTAGGTAGGCTGGAAGTACTTGATGTAGGCTGCGGGACAGGTGAAATCGGGCTCTTATTTGCAGAAATGGGTCATCATGTCACTGGGCTTGACCTCTCTGAGAAAATGCTTGCAAAAGCAAGAGAAAAAGCAACCAAGAAAATGTATGAAAGCATTTTCAATGAAGGAGATGCTGAAGATCCTCCTATTGAAGCAGGAACT
>JAUPKV010000032.1 GCA_030837265.1 Methanobacteriota archaeon | reverse complement strand
GGAAGAATCAGGATATTCTGCAGGGCGTGGTTATGGAGGCGGTTTGCAGCATTCAGAATGATCCTCAGGAGTTTTGCATCCCTGGGAATTTCACAGCCAATGGACGCCTCCATGGCTTCAATGCCTGCCAGAGTATGGGCGACGGGACAGATTCCGCAGACTCTTGAGGCGATCTTTGGGACCTGTTCCATTGTCTTACCTATAGCGAGCTTCTCAATACCCCTTACAGGAGTGATGGAGAGCCAATTTCCTCGCTCGACTACACCATGCTCGTCTACCTTCAGGGTAAGCTTGGAGTGGCCTTCATGTCTAGTGGTAGGAGATATTTCTACAATTTTAGACAAGTATTTAGCCTCACTTTTGATTTGGATTATTTAAGTTGGACTGGTTAAGGACCTAATATGCGGTTGTTTAAATATGGTCACGCCCGTAATTGTTAAAAAAAACCTTGTAGCTCATGAGTTAGTTGTATCCTTGTATCTCGTGAGTTTGTTTCATTATTAGCCCCATGAATAAGTTACCGTACATAAAATGCATTAACCCCCAACTTTAACTTGCACGTTAAATATCGTTTTTGTATTACATAGTAAATTCTTCGTTTGGGGATATTATATAAATGAATTTATAATAAGCTAACGCCTTATTACAAGAGTTAATTACTATTAGCAAATACAGTTTTAGCAAATACAGTTTTAGCAAAAACAGTTTTTATAGAACCAAAAATGCTAAGCAAAAGAGGACTGTCCTAATCTTTATAAAAAAACAGGAATTCTTTAAAAGACAATCTTTTTTTTATTGGGTAGACAACACTTATTTACTCCTTAACATCTAAACCCAACAACCCAACTCTTAAATAATAATTGGGTTCAAGCTTACTTCTTAAACTTCTTCGAAAACCCCTAAATCCCTCAACTTTCAACATTATTTTTTGAGTAAATGTTAGTAAATGTTAGTAAATGTTTTGAGTAAATGATTACAAATAGTTATCATTAGAAATTAGGGCCGAAAAAAATACAGAAATTGCACATTTAAATATAAAATCAGTATCTAAAATCAGTATCAATAACTAACAAGTTATTAATTCTAATCTTAAATATTACGTTTAATGTAGTTGAATCTGCATTAAAGTATGTAACTAACACATCTTTTAATCAATAGACTCGACTTGATTGATTAACTTACTTACAAATCTGTCAGTAAGATTTATCATTGGACTACATGGCACGACTTTTACGACTTGGCCAAAGCGAGATACGTATACATCGTGGCCATGTGATGTCTTAATTTTTCTTACTGTATAACCTTTTTCAAATATCATTGTTTCACCTTCCACAATATATATGTCCGGCTAACATATTAAGATTTTTTCACTGAAAAATCGTTATATATCTTAGTTACTGAACTTAATAGAGCCGAATTTAACCTGAAGATGACTTTGTGTAATTTACTGGGTCGAAATGCATTTTAAGTAAGTTTCGAAGTCGTTCTAGAGAGCAAACCCGTCGACTACAGTAATGTGTTTCATCCTGAATCAGTAATAAAAGTCTGCCTCTTGTCTCTTTCTTTGAGTCTTAGAATTCCAACACCTACAAGCCATATTTTTTGACCTCCGATAAACTCGAAAGTAGCAGCATAGCTGTCCTTTTAATCACGAAGAAATTAGGAATCCATAATGGGATTGTCTTTGATTGCATAATATTACTAAGGACATATTTTTATATTTCACAATAAACTTTATAAAAATTTAATGGATAACTTAAAATAGTTTCCAATAGTATATAACAATGGGATTGGGACACAAATAAGGGTAATAAGTCTCCTAAAGTAATTACTGATTGCTAGCTCTTCTTCAAATAATATACTTGGGGGAGTATCTTTTGAAGGACTGTATAAGGGATACAGGAGTGCAGGTTCGCAATCAATGGGACACAGGCTATTCTACATTCCCTTTACCTTTAATTTGTTTACCAATAACAGGCTAGCCAGCCTAAATAAGAAAGGTGAACGAGCGAGTTTGGGAGTGGGGGATTATTACTTAAAAAAAGTAAATAGTCTTCGCTCGTTCAACTTATTATATGTTTTTCACATTGATATAATTTTTTTAAATTAATCACTATACTAATAGTAATCATAAAATAGCTGAAGTTTAAACTTCCTATTTTACGGTTCAGAACATAAAATAAGAACACTCTTTGTGTCTGGACAAAAGCGCATACAATTGTCTGTAACTTCGACTAAAGTGTCCTTAAAGGATTTGAAAACTTTAAATATACGTTTTAGTAACTACTTGTTGAGGATACTGGCGTTGATACCTTATTATTTTTATTTATTACGTTAAACCTTATAATAAACTCCGTTTCGCCATTCCTTTTAATCACAAATAAATCTGCACTCCAAACCGAGACAGTCTTTGCCCGTGTATACGTTAAGCGAAATCATCATATCGAACCTCGATACTGACCACTTTGAATAGAAAACGATCTTTTATTAGAGCTCTGTGAACAGTCTCAGCAAGCAATTCCATATAACCTGCAATTTTTTACAGGATCGTTCGTATCTTCACCAAATGTTCGGCTCCTACTTATTGACTTTACCCCCGCATCCATTCCTTGACTTCAGAGTAATCATTACCATTAGCTACCTGCTTAGAACCTATCCGAAAAGTCATAATAGCAATCGTAAAAGTCACATAGATCTCTAATAGCCAGGTATTCTATCCGATTTTCATCGCAGTCTGTAAAAGTATAGTGAATCGCATCACTTTTCGGATAGGCTTTCAGTTAACTATTCTACAAAATCAATTCCATTTTTCGATGTAATGTTTTTGTGATTTTCATGGCCGTAAATCTTATCGCATGTTACTCCAGTGATCATGATCATAGTACGCACTGTATGTTCCTGATCCGGGTCTATCTGGGCACCCCAGATCAGGCGAGCATTGCTGTCTATGCGGCTGTAAACTTCCTGAACCACCCTCTCAGCTTCCGAAATTGTCATATCAGGACCTCCAACCACGTTAACAAGAGCGGAGGTCGCATGTGTTATGTCTACATCAAGGAGAGGGCTGCGCAGAGCTTTCTGTACGGATTCAACTGCTTTATTCTCGCCATCTGCTTCTCCGAGCCCGATCAGTGCAACTCCACCATTTTGCATAACAGTTCTTATATCCGCGAAATCTATGTTTACAAGCCCGGGTTTTGTTATCAGTTCGGTTATGCCCTTTATGGCTCTCATGAGAACTTCGTCCGAGACTTTGAAGGCAGCCTGAAGTGGAAGCCTTGGAACTACTTCTATTAATTTGTCATTCGGGACCACTATCACCGTATCTGCAACGTTTTTAAGTCGCTCCAGGCCGGCTTCAGCATTAGTCCTTCGGGCATGACCTTCAACACTGAAAGGAAGTGTCACTACTGCGATTGTAAGAGCTCCTGCATCTCTTGCAGCTTCAGCGACTATCGGTGCAGATCCTGTCCCGGTTCCTCCCCCAAGACCTGCAGTAATGAAGACCATATCAGCGCCTTCGACAATCCCGTTAATTTCATCGATGCTCTCGATTGCAGCGCTTTCTCCTATTTGTGGGAGGCTGCCGGCTCCAAGTCCGCGAGTTTTCTTTCTCCCGATAAGAATCTTTTTGCTGGAGCGTATATGAAGAAGGTGCTGAGCATCAGTGTTTATAGCAATAAGGTCTGCTCCCTGGATGCCTTCTTCAATCATGCGCTGGATACTGTTTGAGCCGCCGCCTCCGCAGCCTATTACTTTGATGGTTGTTTTAAGGTCTCTAAGGATCTCCTCAAGTTCGGCATTCGTATCTGCTTCTGAATTAGAGCAATCTGAGTTTAAATAATCTCCCCGCCGGGTGCGTCCTTCTAGGGCAGATCGAGCGAGAGCTTCTTCTACAATGGATCTCATGCTACTGTTTTCCTCCATTCTTCGGGTAATGGATAGTATTAAAAAATAAACTTATTTTAAGAATTCATCTTAAATTTAATTTGGTCCCACAATTGGGTGGACAGGATTCGTGCATTGAACTAAACACAAGTGAGTAAGTCCTATGAGATAAAATACTGTCCCTGAGGCAATTTATGCCTGAATTTTTGAGTTTTAAGACATCCTGTAATCCTGTATATTAAACTCTGAATAGTATTGTTGACCTGTGTTACGACCATCAAATATATTTTTATAATGTCCTTTATTTATGATTTGTTCATATGAACTAAAGAGATATATGGGAAAATTATATAAATATTAGTGTAAAACGACTTGGTAAAGCTGTAGGGACTTATTTACTTCAAAACCACGATATTATCTTCAAAAAATAATTAGGTTTTAAACCTATTAATCTAATTTTCTCAAAGCAGCCCCAAAAACCACAAACACTTAAAACTATTTTTTAAGTAAATGATTGCAAATAGCTATCATTTCCCTTCCAAAAGCGTGAAGATCAGCAGGACTCCTTGATGACACCAAATTCCTGTCAACAACAACGTCCTTATCTTCATAAAGTGCTCCAGCAGCTATGATATCATCCCTTATCCCTATCCAGCAGGTTGCTTTCCTGCCTTTTATGACTCCGGCAGAAATAAGAACCTGAGGACCGTGGCAGATTGCGGCAACGGGTTTATTTTCATTGAAGAAATGTTTTGTAATCTCCAGTGCATCCTTGTCGAGTCTCATTTTTTCGGGTCCTCTTCCTCCGGAGATCACGAGAATATCATAATCCGCTGGATTTACGTCCTTAAAAGCAACATCAACTTCCATTGGAATCCCGTGTTTTCCAGTTATCGTCCCCTTCTCCATTGAGGCTACATGTGTGGTTATTCCTTCTTCCTTCAAACGGTGGTAAGGATAGAAGAGTTCCATATCTTCAAATTGATCGGCTCCGAATACAAGTGCTTTCACTAAATTCCCCCTGATAATTTTGCAGTTTTATTCTGTTTTTTCATAATACCTAAGCAGGAAACCACTGAGTCTTCAGCTCAGTGGAGGAATGCGTCAACTCTAACGAAACGACTTTCTGTTCCAGTAAAGTAGTAGTTCTAGCCCGCAGTCGTTTGCATCCATTCTTAACTTTGACACTATCATGTATTTTGTTTC
>JAUPKV010000303.1 GCA_030837265.1 Methanobacteriota archaeon | reverse complement strand
TTGCTCTCTATCTGCTTTGGCTTAATGGTTGCGGCTATTTATCCTAGATTCGGCAGGTAGACATTAAAAATTAAAATATTTCCCCGATACCGTTTTTGAATATTAGCTAACTATATATTGGATTTAAAGTTGGTTAACGTGTGGCTCAACTCCAACGACATATATATGTACTGAATCATTTTTTCATTGAAGTTTTGTATGAGAAATTAATAATTGGTTATATGTAAACCTAACAACTGTACACAATTATGGAGCATCATTTCAAAATCACCATCAGCAAAAATATTGAAAATTGATTGTCGACCTGCCGAATGTAGGTTTGAATACAAGACATTTAGAGTTTACAGAACTTTCAGTACACTGCCAAAGCCTTTTATAAACATAAATAAACTATACAATTGAGAGGGAAAAGCAATAAAATTTGGGGTGAGAATACACGAATTTTAATTTCTTTGGTGATTTAATATCGAACATAAATGATTATGATAAATCGGGTCCATTTTCAATCGGATTCAAGATGTTTTTATTAGGTTTTGCTCTAGTGTTTCTGGCTATTTTTGGCTCAGATCTGAAATTCAACAATGAATATCGTCCACTAAGTCAGGCAAGTAATGCTAAACGGATACTTATTATTATAGGTTTGGTTGTAGCTATTTCAGGTTTAATTATTTCGACAGCAAGTGTATATATGACAAAAATATAATTTCGGTTATGTAAAAATCCTCTGAAATTAAGCCATTAATTTTAGCTGAATGTCTTGATATGCTTTTACTTATTATTTTTCACCCTCTAGCCTGTATCTGGCTCCTTTTGGGCAGGAACTACCTCTATTTCTTCTTCCTCTTCCTCACTGATCTTCACAGGTGCGACAGTAAGTTTCACCGGTTGCCTACAGCAGGCTTTTTAGGCTCTTCTTTTGCAGGCTCCTTCATAGGAGCAGTTGTGCCAGTTTCAGCCAAGGAGCCTATTTCTCGAATGGTCTCAAGGGTGTTTCTGTTTATTCCTATTGCTTCTGCAACTTTATCGCGGGTACGCCCAACTTCTTTATCCTCAAACCCTTGTGTTTAGACAGTTGAAAGTTTAATGCTATTGATTTCTCAGTTCAAGCGCGTAAGTCCTATGTAATAGAGAGAATAATGATATCTTTGTGCGTAAAATTCAAGTCAGGTTTTACGCAACTGAGGATGTGATCTATACATGAGTAAGGAAGCACCTAATCAGAAAAATGTAATCTTTGACGAAATCGTTGTTAAAAGACGGTCTCATCGGCGATTCTGGCAGGAATTCCCGTCAAAAGACGACATCAGAGGCATTATTGATGCTGGTCTTCATGCCCCATTTGCCGCCGCAGCTGTGGGTAGCACAAAGGATTATTTTCGGAGATTTTTCGTCCTAAAAATGGGTTCAAAAAGTATGACAACCGCAGCTTCCCTTATCTTTGAAGAGATCTCTACAATGGCTTCCAAGCTTGAACTTGCTATGGAGAATGACACACAGCTTCGTAAAAAAGCGATTGGCTTTTCAAACCGACTTGCTATGATCAAGAAAATAGGGAAGGTTCCTGGTATTGGCACGGCTCCATACTTTATCATAGTAGCCGAGAAGAAAGGTTTCCCTGCAGTAGAACAGCAGTCTCTTGCACACTGTCTGGAGAACATGTGGCTGAAAGCGACAGCTCTTAGTCTTGGATTCCAATTGGTTTCTGCTACAGCTCAAATGGCTGACAATCCAGAATTCTGTGCAATGCTCGGGATTAATCCTGGTGAATGGGCACTTAATGGGTGTGCAGTGGGATATCCAGCTGAAGAACTATCTCCTTCTATCCTTCCTTCAGTTGATGAGGTCACACGTTGGCTGGAATGAAAAAATCAAATTTACGGTTGGCATCCCCTTCATTTTCTGAGAAGCCTGTGCCTCTACAAGCAGCATAAGTACCAGAGATATCAGCAAAATCAGTGATGCTTTTATTTCGACAGCTTATATTTAGCCTCAAAAACCATGCAGCCTCAGTGGTGCTATGCATAAAACCTTCAGAGAATTTAACGGTAAAACATACATGATCGATGAGTTAAGTTATTTCGGGCTTAGTAAGTCAGATGCCGAGAAGAGAAAAGCTATGTTGAAGAAGAGCGGGCTTGGAGCCAGATGCATTAAAAAGGCAAATGGCAAGTACATACTATACCGCGAATACTCAGGTGACATAAATAAAGAAGACGGGTCTTCTTTTTTTCGAGTAGGCTGAAAATGATGGTTGTGGTGAAAAAAATCTGGCTTTGTTGCAAAATCAGTGAAAAACGTCACAATTAGAAAATTTAATCGGTTCCGTTGCAAAAAATCTGGCTTTTTCACAAAATCATTAAAAACCATCACAATTCGGGAAGTTAATCGTTTTCATTTGAGAGAAAATGACACATAAAGGTGAAAATTACAGTGTCAAATTGCAGAAATATTATTTTTGCAACGGAACCATATTTAGAGTAAATCTATTAGTTCTTCCTTGCTTAAGCCAGTTTGATGAAGAATATCAAGAAGTGTT
>JAUPKV010000302.1 GCA_030837265.1 Methanobacteriota archaeon | reverse complement strand
GAACCGTCTGCTATAAAAAAAATCAAAGCTGACAATAACAGTATAACATACAACACCCACTTAATCACAATCCACACCAATTAAAGTATTTAGATTAATTATGTTATGAGTTATTATATTGATAGACAAGAAATATAAAAATATCATAAACTTTTATCTTTAAAAGTCGAATAAAAAAGTCTTAAGTTCAGTGAAAATTGCTTTTAATAATCCCACCAAAACTTAATTCAGTCTTGTATGTAATGAAGGATCATGGGCAATAAAGCATTCAGCTTTGATGGATTTCCCGGAAAATTAGCAGGGAATTTAAGTGAAGGTATGAAAAATAAAAGCCATTGTTAAAAATAAAAGCCATTATAAGACAACGATGTGGCTGACATTTAGAAGGCTGGCCCAGGATTGGGTAGAACTCCGGTATATTTTTTTGAAATAGCTGCTACTACCTATCGCTATTTATTGAGCAATAAATCATTAAAACTTTTATAGGAATGAGCAGGATCTTGTATTTCTCAAGTAATATAGAGCAACCGGAAGCAAAATGATAAGTGCTATGAGTCCGTCTCCGCCTCCTATTAAAGGGTTATAGTCAGGATAAATTATTGTCCATATTCCATGATCCTGAGCATTTACGACTCCATGCATGAACGACGCCAGAAATATGCTTTTATTTTGCAAAGCCAGAGCCCCAATATAAATTCCCAGCAGAGTTATCAAAGAGGAGGTTAATAAAATCTCTAAAGTCATTATCTGAAAAGAGGGATTAGCCTGTGAACATTTTCTGGTATTCCCTATATCGTCACCAAACTTAGGACAATGAGAGATGTAGACAAAACCAATTTCAACAGCTCCCCTTGAGACCATCTGGCTAACTTAAAAAGTAGAGAGAAAATGAAAGAGATAATGAAAAAAGTGAATGAAGGCGAAAATCGATGAAATTTCCATTCCGTTCGGATTTAAGCTCATACCTTTGCTTTCATTTTGTCTACAATAATATAATCCTTAATAGCACTTACGGAATCGAAAGGCAAAAGGATATAATTATCCACTTTCCTGTATCTGGTAGTATCAAAGTTGGGGTTCGGGTTTATCATCAGGTCGATTATATTCCCGCCTTTGATCTCGACTACAACGTTGCTTAGAGTTCCTATCTCTGTTCCGTCGGTAGCCATCACCTGCTTATTGAAGAGAAGGTTCCTTGCAAATACTTTCGACATTTCTATCGTTTCTCCATCCTCGATGTCATGCGAATTTGGTAAATCTGACTTTCATTTATAGAGTTAATCATTTAAAGAGTTGCCTATTTATATAGTTGTTCATTTAAAAATTCGCTCGTTAAAGGGGTTACTCACTAATAGAGTTACCCATTTAAAGAACTACTCATTTGATTTCATCTGTAGCCGACATAACCGGCAGTATCCGTGAGTTTTTGGCCTCCTTTGAACTGAGCCTCTATCTTCTCATAAAACTGAGCAATATTTTCCGTAATAGTTGGCTTTACCTTTTTCAAAGCTTCCCTGAAATGCCTCATTTCAATTCTTTCTACATCGAAATTTTCCCTTAAGGCAATCATCACTGCTTCCCTGGACACGGATTCGATATCTGCACCCACATAACCTTCGGTTGTGTCAGCAAGGTGTTCAATATCCACATCCGGAGCAAGAGGCGTATCTTTTAGATGGATCTTGAAGATTTTGAGTCTGCCTCTGCGGTCAGGAGCACCAACAAAGACCAATCTATCAAAACGTCCGGGCCGCATGATTGCGTGGTCAAGGAGGTTAGGGCGATTGGTTGCGGCAATCACTACCACGTCTTTAAGTGTCTCGAGTCCGTCCATCTCTGTAAGAAGCTGGTTCAGCACCCTCTCGGAAGTGTGGCTGTCCGTAGACTCCATGCCGGGCATGGATGCAATCGAATCAATCTCGTCAAAGAAAATTACACATGGGGCGACCTGTCGCGCTTTTTTGAAAGTCTCTCTGATAGCTTTTTCAGATTCTCCAAGCCACTTTGAAAATATCTCCGGGCCTTTGACACTTATGAAAATAGCGTTCGATTCTTTTGAAACTGCTTGAGCAATGAGAGTTTTTCCAGTACCCGGAGGGCCATAAAGCAGGATTCCCCTTGGAGCTTTTATACCCATCTGGATAAACTTCTGTGGGCTTTTAATAGGCCATTCGACAGCCTCAATAATTGACTGTCTTGCTTCGTCCAGTCCTCCTACATCATCCCAACCAACTGTTGGCATTTCTACAAAAATCTCCCTCAAAGCTGAAGGTTCTGCTTCATTAAGGGCATCTTCGAAGTTATTCTTAGTTACGATGATCTTTTCCAGCTTTTCCGGTGGAACTGCTTCTATATCAAGGTCAAGATCAGGCATGTTCTCTCTGAGGCAGCGCATGGCAGCTTCCTGTACAAGGGCCAGCAGATCTGCACCCACAAAACCCTGGGTTCTTTCGGCAAGATACTGAAGATATCTGTTCACCTTCTCCTTCTTTTCTCTCTCCAGGACAGCATCATCAGTTTCGGTTTCTGTTTCTGCCATTATATCTGCGGTTTCGTTCGATTCCGGTTCTGTGTCGGGCTCTACTTCCGCTTCAATAGGCATGCCTCTCGTATGGATCTGCAGGATCTCATACCTGTCTTTCGTGTCAGGCACTCCAATGTGAATTTCCCGATCAAAGCGACCAGGTCTCCTTAGCGCCGGATCAATTGCATCTACACGGTTAGTAGCTCCGATAACTACTACTTGCCCTCTTTCTTCCATTCCGTCAAGTAGAGTAAGAAGTTGAGCAACTACCCGCCTTTCCACTTCTCCGGTCACATTTTCCCTTTTTGGGGCAATGGAATCGATCTCGTCTATGAAAATGACTGATGGAGCATCCTGAGTTGCTTCTTCGAAGATCTTCCTGAGCCTTTCCTCACTTTCGCCGTAGAACTTCCCTACGATCTCCGGGCCTGCGATGTAATGGAAACTAGCTCCGGATTCATTAGCTACGGCTTTTGCAATCAAGGTCTTTCCGGTTCCGGGAGGGCCGAAAAGGATGACGCCTTTCGGCGGCTCAATATTCAAATGGGCGAAAAGCTCCGGGTGTTTCATAGGCAGCTCTATCATTTCCCGGACACGCATTATCTCATCGCCAAGGCCTCCTATATCCTCATAAGTGGTTACGCCTTTGGTAGCTTTTTCGTAGCCCTGCACCGGCTTTTTCCTGAGTTCGATGATTGTTGCTTCGGTTATAAGGACAATTGTGTTTGCCGGGTCGGTTTCGACAGCAACCAGTGGAATAACCTGGCTTGTAGTCAGGGATTCGGTCATAGGCTGGGACATCGAGTTGATTATGGGAATGATGTCTCCCCTGAACACTGGCCTTTTAAGGATATGCCGCTTAATAATTTCATTTGCATGTTCTCCAAACTGAAGTTCAGGTCCTCCTTGAGTCATGCTTTCCGGAAGAGCCAGGATAAGTTTCTTTGCTTCCGGAGCTTCCACCTTCTTGATGGTTACTTTCTCTCCTATTGAAACGCCTGCGTTCTGTCGGATAAAATTGTCAATTCTTACAAGTCCCTGTTCCCAATCCTGCCTGTCTGCCCGCCATACCTTTGCCGTGGTTTTTTTCTTGCCCCTTATTTCCACAATATCGCCTGGCGAAAGCTGAAGTTTCAGCAAGGCTGTTGGATCAAGTCTGATAATTCCTCTTCCAAGGTCGATAGGATACGCCTTTTCAACCTTCAACTGTATTTCTTCCATGGATTATCCCAAAAATAGTTGTCTTTGATTGTAATTCTATTCGGTAATTATATAATAACAGATATCGGAATTCACGAATTCTGTAATAAATATCAAATGTTTCCTGGCACTACTTTATTCTTACACTCATATTAGATGCTCTTTTTATTTCAATGCCTGTGATGAATAAATTTTATCCCGTGCCAATTTTTTTCGTAAGAATCTAAGCTCAGTATTTTTTCGGCGGCTTTAATTAGAAAGAAAATGTCTTTCCGTGTCAAACCTTTAAGCCGAAGCTTACGTCCTGTCCGTAAACAGCTCTAATGGTAGAGAGTAAACCCATTATCAGTTACGTATATTATAAGGCACGAGATATATATTCTATATATCCTGTATTTATTTAATAAGTTTATCCCTCATTCCGTTTTCCTCTGGAGATTAATATATTTATAACTTTTGTGTATAAATATTTTAATATTATTAAAGCCCGATATAATTCGATTTAAATATTCCTTGACCTGAATGAAGCTCAAATTTATATATTACGAATATCAGGATTTGACAGCATGAATCTTGAAATATTGCAGGACAAAATTGTTGATTTCATCTGGAACGAAACCCACAAAGCCGGGGTAAGCGGCGCCGTTATAGGTATTAGCGGGGGAATAGATTCCGCCCTTACAGCAGCGCTTACCGTAAAAGCTCTGGGGAAAGATAAAGTCCTCGGTATATACTTGCCCGAATCCGGCCTTACAACATCCGTAGACACCGAAGACGCAAAAGCCGTCGCAGATTGGCTTGGTATCGAGCTTCGTACAATAGATATCTCAGGAATAGTCGCAGCTTTCATGGATACAATTCCTGATAGTGAATCTGCAAGCTATCTTGCCCGAGGGAACCTGAAACCAAGAATCAGGATGTCCATCCTCTATTTCCATGCGAACCAGATGAACCGGATGGTCATAGGTACCGGCAACAAAACCGAGATCCTCTTAGGCTACTATACCAAATATGGCGATGGAGGCGTTGATCTTGAACCCATTGGCGGGCTCTATAAGACTGAAGTATGGGAACTTTCCCGCATGCTAGGAGTCCCGGAACCCCTTATTACTAAAAAACCCTCCGCAGGCCTCTGGAAAGGCCAGACCGATGAAGCCGAACTCGGGATCTCTTACCTGAAAGTTGATAATGTGCTAAGGTTGCTTGAGCTAAACGAAGCTCCTGAAACTATTATTAGCAGTCTTGACGTCTCAAGAGAGCAGCTTGATTCTGTCATAATGCGCATCGAAAGAAATAAACATAAAAGAAAATCTCCTCCTGTACCGGAATTTTATTAATATGACTGCAAAGCATTGAAGGCACAAAAGACCTGATTACCTCTCTTAACCGCGGAAAGCGCTGAAGACGCGGAAAAGATCGTGCCTGATTTACTTTTTTACTTATTCTTATTCTAGATCTAGAAAATTGTAAAAAGAGCAAGAATTAAAAAGATTAGGGAATATACCTGAACAGAAAATCTCCAAAGAGAAAAATAGACGTTAATCGAATTCCTAAAACTGAAAATTAACTGAGAACTGTGTCAGGCCTACAAAACAGGATGTGCTCGAAATGAAAGCCGCTCTTGACAGGGCAGGTAGAACAAACCAGGACCAGGCTTTGCGCCAGGCTGCAGGACAGGCTTTCTATAATACGTCGAAATTTACTCTGCGTGTCAAAAACGGGAATTACTGGTGTTGGATCAATATTTTACATGGTAGGGAAGGATGATAGGCAGGGTGCCCAGAACCGTCATACCTGATTTCAAATTCAGTAAAATCCGTTATATCTACAAAGGATTCAATCAAATAGCAAATATGATCAGATGGGATAAGGTCGCGAATATCTGGAGGTAAAATCCAAGTTCGATTCTTTAAAGATTAGATGAAGGCCATATATCAAAATATTCGCAACAAAATTATAAAATTATCATTATGTATTAATTATAGACTCAATATTACTCATGGTAATTGTCGGACAGCCTGTTCAGGTTGGGATGGTCGCCCGCAATTTGATTCATCTTAAAATCAGATCACCAGATGGGTTGAATGCTGTAATTATAGGCGGTTTTGCTAAATATATTAGTAAAGGAAATTTTATATGATTTTTTGAGTTATAGTCTCCAAAACTTGAATTTATATTCCTACTTTTTAAATATTGTGAGTCCTTTTTTGTTAGACACTATGGTAACAAGGGTTATAATCTGTTTTGAGAATGTAAGTTATAGAGTCAAAAAGGATATCAGGAAAGCTTATGAGTTTCATCCTTGAAAAAGCTCCTACCTTAAATTATGTAAATTAATTTGAAAAATTATGAGATGAAAGAAATGAGCACAAAAATCAAAGGGCTATTGTTTACAGCAATGGTATATTCAATAATGGTTGGTTCGGCACTTGCATGTCATCCAGTATTGAAGTAATGTTCTTACAGAAGATGAGGGTTTGCTTGTGAGTTTGGAAGTTGTGAGTTTGGAAGACATGGTTATCATTCAGTTGGAAAGGAATTTGCAGGAAAGGAATTGACTGTTATTGTCTGTATGAAAGAATAAAATTCAAACTACTTCTTTTTCAGCTGAAAAAAATTGTTTTGTAGTGCATCAACTTTCAATGCCTGTG
>JAUPKV010000301.1 GCA_030837265.1 Methanobacteriota archaeon | reverse complement strand
GTACCAGTAGATCTTTTACTATCGATTAATATATAGGACGTATCAACTCCTTCTTCTTTAGCCTTCGCAAGCAGGATTTTACCGAGCTCGTCCCTTCCGATTGCTGTAATTACAGACGGATTTGCTCCTAATTTGGCAAGATGCATTGCGAGGTTCAGAGGGGCTCCTCCAAGATGGGCCGAACCTTTTATTATATCAAAAAGCGCCTCTCCGAATGTGAGGGCTTTGATTTGTTTAGGGCTTTTGAACAACATTGCTCTAAATAAAAATGAAAAAGTGATTATCTGGCACTCGTGTCAGGCTGCATTATCCCGAATATATTTCTTTCCGTATCCAGGCAATAAGCATACCAGCCTACGCCGCGTACTGCTCTTTTCTCCATAGTCACCTTGCCACCGTGCTTCTGTACCTTGTGAAGATATTCATCTATGTTTGGGACGTCTATCGTACATATAAAAGTGCTTATTGGAGAATCGGCTCTGGGTTCCCCTCCATGCCTTTTCATTAATCCTCCATCGATTCCTGGCTCATCCTGTTTTCCAGTTGTTATATTCCAGTATTCTCCGGGTCCTTCCCATTTCTCTATCCTCCAGCCGAACACATCTTCATAAAACTTCTTTGCCCTTGCAATGTCTTCTGCGTTCATTTCGAAGTGAACTACTCTTGGCGTTATAATTCCCCCTGCTTTTGATTTAATAATTTGGATGGTATTTATATTAAAGTTAACTCTTGTTTGATTTCATAATTCCCTGGCCCTCAATTCGGCAATATATGGCTCATAAACTTCAGTCGAAATCCCTGATATGTGTTTAATGTAGTAATCTGCAACAATAGAAGCCTGCTGCTCACGGTTATAATCTCGCAGATCTGGTTTCTCACCCAGGGTGTATCCATATCCTTCGGTAACTTGCGCATGAAGTGCTTCTATCAGATATTGTGAACCTGCATATTCCATTTGAGCCACATGGGTTAATTCATGAATAAGCCACTTCATATCCGAATTGCCAGATGCAGTCTTCAGTTTTTGATTAAAATTGATAGTATGAAAGATGGTGACGCCCATTCCTGATCGCCTGTTTATTTTTGCCCCAAGCCAGGCTATAAAAGAATGTTCGTCAACAAGAACCTTTGAATAGTTGATGCTATCACCGAAAATGTTTAATGCTTCCTTTTGTTCTATTTGGGTGAGACTTCGAGTATTGGATTTGATAATTCGCCATAATAAGTCCATGATCCCTGGAAAAGCAAATAGGTCAAGAGTTTTCGCTATTAAACGACCTATCCGTAAAGCAAGGAACAATAAGCCATTAAATAAGCATTTGCTAAAACACTTTTCCTGACCGACTTTAATTGATATGTTTTTCAAGCTGTCTCACCTCACAATATATGCATATATTTTTTAATATGAGCCTTAATAATTAATCTTAAAGTTGAACCGAACTCGTGTAATTATATTTATAAATAATATTAAATAGCATAGAATACAATTATTAGACTAAATTAATAATATTGACTCAATCATTGTTTATTACTTTAGTTTCTAAATTTCAAAGATGGGAGAAATGGGTGGTATTAAAACTTATCTCTGCTTAGCAGTGACTTAAGTTGCTATTGATTAATGGATAAAAACTGAAACTGTATTTTACGTATTCTTAACTATATATTTTCAATAGTAGTCCAGTGATAAAGGTAATTTTATATAATTTTAGTAGATAATACTGATAGTCTAATCAATACATACTATGCGTGGTGTATGGAGGCATTATGCGTGGTGTATAGAGGCATACTTCAGAATATGAAATTAGATTGGGGACTATATAGAAAAAAATAGAATATGTGCTAGTTTACTTACTACTTGGGGGTATTACTTGAGTGAGCAACTGAAAGTATTGTTTATTGGAACGTATGTTCCAAAAGAATGTGGAATTGCTACATTCACTTATGATCTTTTAAATTCTGTTTCTGGAGAATATAACAAAGTTGATTGTGAAGTTATTGCTCTTAATGATCCTGCTGAGACTTATAATTATCCTGACGAGGTAGTTTTTCAAATTGAAAGAGACAAAATAGAGGATTATTACCGGGCTGCAGATTACATAAATCAATCCGATGTTGATATAGTGTGTCTTCAACATGAGTTCGGTCTTTTTTGGGGGGATGCAGGCGATTACATTTTCGCTCTGTTATCAGAAATAAACAAACCAGTGATAACCACATTGCATACTGTGATCCGGGAGCCTGAGCCTGCTTATCGGGAATCCACAGAAAAACTCATCAAATACTCAGAGAAGTTAATCGTAATGAGCCAGACTGCAGTCGAGATGCTGAAAGATGTATATAACGCTCCCGAGGAGAAAATAGAAGTAATATTTCATGGATTGCCTGACTATCCATTCAATAATTGTGAAAAGTATAAAAAAATGTTGAATCTTAAGGGTTCACCACTTATTCTCACATTCGGGCTGTTGAGCCAGAATAAAGGAATAGAAAGTATGCTTGAGGCTCTTCCTGAAGTTGTAAATCAATATCCGGATCTTGTTTATCTGATACTGGGTGCAACGCATCCCGTAATTAAAAAGAATTTCGGAGAGGCTTACAGGCATTATCTCAAAAGCAAGGTTTCCGAGCTCGGGCTCGAGAACAATGTGTTATTTCACGACAAATTTGTCGAAAAAGAGGAGCTCTGCAATTATATTCTTGCCAGTGATTTCTATGTATCCCCGTATCTTTCCAGAGAACAGATAGTAAGTGGTGCTCTTACATATGCGATAGGCATGGGAAAAGCAATAGTCTCCACTCCATACTGGTACGCCCAGGAAATGCTTTCCGATAATCGCGGCTTGCTTGTAGATTTCGGAGACGCAGACGGCTTTAAAAACTCTCTGTTACATTTGATTGAAAACCCGGAGGAGTGTGATACTATGCGGAAAAAAGCATACGACTTTGGCAGAAAAATGACATGGAAAAACGTTGGAAGAGAATACAATACTGTTTTCACTAAAGCCTTAAGGAAGTATGCTGCCTTTCCCAGAGTACAGGACAGGTTTAATTTCCTGCCAAGCCAGCTGCCTGAACTAAAACTTGATCATCTCAAGTTATTGACCGATGATGTGGGTATTATACAACATACAAACCTTGGTGTACCTGCTCGTCACTATGGGTATAGTACTGACGATGTGGGCAGGGCTCTTGTTGTACTGACTGAACTGATTGATAGTCAGGCGAAAGCTGAGGAACTGTGGAAATTAATTATAACATATATGAGCTTTCTTGAACATGCCCAAACTGAAACCGGGCATTTTCATAACTTCATGAATTATAAAAGGGAATTCTTAGATGAAAAAGGCAGTGAGGATACTCTCGGGCGTGCTGTCTATGGGCTTGGGCATGTGGTAAGCTGCCCTTATCTTTCAAAGAACATACGCACCCTGGCTCATACTCTTCTCAGCAAATCCAGACCGGAAATAGAAAACCTGAGTTATCCAAGAGCAAAAGCCTATACAATGTGTGGTCTATTTGAGATGCTTAAAACTGGCATAGACGCTGCTGATGAGTTTGAGAATTTATTTATATCACGCAGAGATGCGGTCAAGACTGTGGACTCCTTGGTAAATAAAGAGACTCTTGAATCTATATTTATTAAGCACGCGAATTCTCTGGTTGACTTATATGAGACTAACCAGAAAGAGGACTGGAACTGGTTCGAACCCACAGTTACTTATAGCAATTCAAAATTAAGCGAATCTCTTTTGCTAGCTTATAATTATACCAAAGACCGGACTTACAGAAGAATTGGCCTTGCCACACTGGACTTCCTCACCGAGATCCAGTGGAAGAGCGATTTCTTTGATCTGGTCGGAAATCACGGCTGGTATTCCTATAATGGACAAAAACCTATTTTTGACCAGCAGCCCATTGAAGCAGGTTATCTTACTCAAGCTTATGTTTCAGCCTATGAGATCGTGCGTGATAAAAGATACCTGGAGCTTGCAAGACATTCATTTGAATATTTTTTAGGGAGAAATCGTTTACGAACAGTTATGTATGATTATGCAACAGGTGCTGTCTGCGACGGGCTTAATTCGGATGGAATAAACTGTAACCAGGGTGCAGAGTCTGTAATTTGTTTTCTTATGGCATTGAACTCTTTAAACAAACATGTAGATAAGCCTTTCAGTATGGTCTTGCAATCCAAAGCAGGTAATGAGATAAGTGACGAAGTAAGTGATGAAGTAACTAACGAAGTGTTTCCGAAAAGGAAGAATTTATTGTCAACAAACAATGCAGAATGAGGAGAGATGGTATGATCTGGAAAGATCACGGGGAGCTATTTACGAGATGCAAGAAAAATCCTATACTTACTGTAGATGATTGGCCCTATCGGGCTCATTCGGTATT
>JAUPKV010000300.1 GCA_030837265.1 Methanobacteriota archaeon | reverse complement strand
TTCACAGTTACGGATCTATCTCACGGAACATTTGGAGGTACTAATGGATGCAGAATTCGTTCTAACTCTAGCGTCACAGTCATGGCTGAAATGGTTCTCTTGCCCGCATTGTGGCAGTGATCACTCTACTTCGAGAGATGGTCGCTGTACCGAGTGCAATGAGCAATTGGTGCTTGTAAGAAATCAAGCGGTTGGATGCGATATTCTTGATGGACTTACTGGCGAACGAAATTTCCTAATCCCTTGGCAAACTGGATCTTCCTTTTATTACCACAATCAATGGAATCGATTGTTTAGCCCAACCACAGAGATAGTTAATTCGTGAGTTAGATGAGGAACTCATTCCTTTTTATATATTCTCCGGATCGCGTCCAAAATCACATCCTCACAATTCCGAAAGTTGGGAATTGATTTGCTTGAAATCATCTAGTAGACGTATGCCTCTATCAGTTGTTTTGTATAATACGTTCTTACCCTGCTTAACCTCTAGGAGGTTGTTTTTTATTAGCAGATTGATATAAGGATCTACGGTTCTGAAGTTGAGATTTGCTTGATACACTATTTTCGTCTTGCAGGTTCCGTTTTTGCATATATCCAATATCTTTGAAACAATCAAATGCTTACTTCTCTTCACCAACTTCTTTTCCCCCCATTGATAATAAGGTAACTTGGTAAGCTCGATAGATACATCAGAGATCTCAGCAATATTGTTAAGGGTTAGCAACCATTAAATACTTGACTAACGAATCGTCAGTAATTATGTTATCATTTAAAAAATCTATTAATTATATCTAAAATTTGGAATAAAAACTACTTATTCTATTTTTTAAAATTCACAATCGATTTTAATGATCCGTAAGTTGAAAAATTCTCAAAACGGAATTAAAATTTATAAAATTTTTTATAAGTTTTCAATTAGTCCTTCAAATTATGCCCTAACTATATTACACAAAATAATTCTAATTTAATGCAGATAGTCGCGACAAGACTTAAGTTCAGAATGCTATGTAGCATAACACTGACTTATTCCGCTTGGCATGGGTCGGAGGTAGCGGTAATTTCTTCCAAGTTGCTTGACATAAATGATGGGATCTGCATTTGACATTTGATTGCCTCTCTTAACTTTTCGATCCCAAATGGCTTAGTTAAAAAATCGTCTGCACCAGTCTTGTGGCAAATTTCTCTTTAATTATCTAAGGACGTTAGAACTATGATCTTTGGATCTTGATGCCATCTCTGACGGATGGTTTTTGTCGCCTCTAATCCATCCATTTCTGGCATTTGAATATCCATAAGCACGATATCGTAGGAATGATTTTCAAAGGCATCAATCGCCTCGATACCATTTGCTGCAATATCTGCTCGGTGACCAAGTTTCTTGAGCATGAACGAAGCTATCTTCAGGTTAACGTCGCTATCGTCAACCAGCAGAATGCTTTATTAGATGAATAAATAGTATAAAAATATTTTATCTATAATAAAATAATACTAATTCAGCGATACACTCATAAGAATAAATACCGTTTATTGTTATCGTTTTAAATTCTTGGTTAGAAAAAAGACTATTTGATGTCTTATTTAAACTCATAATTTTTCTAATATATAATTGAATAATTATTTCCATATTTAACGCCCTGCAAAGGCTTTATTGAGAAGCGATTGCATAACAAGCCTGAAATGCCCGGCAGCTTTTCAGCATATTTTATCCGTTACCATGGCTCTCGAGTTAAGCAGTATCGCGCGATAATCTTGACATCTCCGCCGATTGGTCTCATATATTAATTGGTGGCTCATGTGCATCGATATACCGTCTGTTTTGCCCATATTTATCTCGCCAAAGGTTACAGAAAAAGGTGTCAATTATCGGGAAGATTCATATATTGAAACAGGATCATCTTTAGCCTAGAAGGCGGAGAACTCGAGCAAAAACGGCATCAAGAAAATCACAATCTCAAAGATATAGAGCGGCTGTGGTCCAGCGGTTATGACATAGGCTTCCCAAGCCTGTAACCCGGGTTCGAATCCCGGCAGCCGCAAGTTATCTTATCCGTAGATGCGGGTTTCATTTTGGTTTTCGCTGTCGATTAGCTTTTCTATTTTGTCCTCTATTACAAATATGATTTTATGATCCATATAAAATCAATAGAATCAAACCTGATATCATGAATTCGAAAAAAAGAACTACTTTAAGCGAGTATACCATATCTATGGGCGGAGAGTGCGAGGATCTATCATCATTCTTGAATGGCTTCGGTTTCGAAGAGGAAGAACTGGATGCTGTTCTGCACGAACTAAATTCCTTCAGAACGATTCCAGGTACCACTATTGAGCGGTACATGAACCATGTCATCAACACCATCGAAGAAGATGATCGACACGCCTTCCTAAAGGGCATATTGGTGGGCGTAGTTATCCGAAAGACCGAGGACGTCCTGGAACAGCCGGATTTAACCGAGGAAGAGATGCGAATCAACCGCGAAATCGAGAAGCTTGGGCTCAGTGGATAGATTCGTACTTAGAAGATCGGAAATGTATAAGGCAATGTGCGATCAAAGGATAAAGGAAACATCAGGATGAGATTATGCTCTATAGAAAAATGAAAAATGTGGAGTCAGACCTTTCCATCCTTGGCTTCGGATGCATGCGCCTGCCCGTTACCAAGGACGGGAAGATCGATGAAAAACAGGCGACGCAGATGCTCAGGTATGCCATAGATCATGGCGTGAATTACGTTGATACTGCCTACCCTTATCACAATGGAGAGAGCGAGCCCTTCCTCGGCAAAGCTTTGCAGGGAGGGTATCGCGAAAAGGTGAACCTGGCTACCAAGCTTCCCAGTTGGCTCATCAATTCGCGTGCCGATATGGATCGCTGCCTGGATGAGCAGCTCAAACGGCTGCAAACCGATCATATCGATTTCTACCTGGTTCATGGACTCATGAAGCCATTCTGGGAGAAGCTTCGCCCACTCGGTGTTACCGACTTCCTGGATGATGCCATCGCGGACGGAAGGATAAGGTATGCGGGTTTCTCTTTTCATGATGAATTAGCATTATTCAAGGAGATTGTGGATGCCTACCGCTGGACATTTTGCCAGATCCAGTACAATTTCATGGACGAGCAGAGTCAAGCGGGGACAGAGGGACTTCGGTATGCAGCGGACAGGAACTTAGGAATTGTGGTCATGGAGCCTCTAAGAGGCGGTATGCTCACCAAGGAAATTCCTTCTATCAAAGATATATGGAGAAAGGCTCCTGTGCAGAGAAGCCTTTCTGAATGGGCACTACGATGGGTCTGGAACCATCCCGAGGTAACGACTGTACTATCCGGCATGTCTTCCATGCAGCAGGTTGCAGAGAACGTGGCTTATACGGATGGCGGTCTTTCCAGCTCGCTCTCGCCATATGAACTTAACCTATTTATGGAAGCAGAAATAGAGTATAAGAAGCGCATCAAATTTCCCTGCACAGGTTGCAGATACTGCACGCCTTGCCCCTCCAACGTTAGCATTCCAGAGTGTTTTGAAATGTATAACCAGGGCTGCATGTTCGATGCTCCGGACGTGGCCAGCGTAAATTACAATATTGTCATTGGAGGTATGTTGACAGGAAGCCCTGGATTTGCATCCCTGTGTCAAGAGTGCGGGGAATGCGAGGAGAAGTGCCCGCAGGGTATTCCCATCAGAGAGCACCTAAAGAAGGTTGCTGCGTACTTCGGAAGATAAATATTATTTTTACGATTACAATTTAAAAAATGATTCGAATTTTTTAAATTTTATTTTTCTTTGCGTCATTGCTTCACCAAGCGAGGCGAAATGCATGGAAAAACAGGAGCTAATAGAGAATAGACTATTCATTATCGGCTGCACTATAACCTGACAGCTCCAAAGCCGGACGGGCGAAGCCATCCTCTGGACTCATATTCACATACTACACACAGGTTCGATATTAGCCGGAAAATCCAAAAAAAAGTCAACCTTCTGATGGCTCTACCTGGCTCAAAGCCAATCTCTTGGCGGGAAAAGATTAAGTCTATCTTCAATCATCAATAATGGATCAAATAAAAGAATACCAAGAATGAGCTAAGGGTTTCCGCAGATGATGGCTAATAACTACCGAAAACAGATTA
>JAUPKV010000299.1 GCA_030837265.1 Methanobacteriota archaeon | reverse complement strand
TACAACTTCCCAAAAAGAAAGAACAGGAAAATAACAGGAAGCTTGAGAAAGCTGCACTTGAGTTCCACAATTCCTTTCAGAAAAAGCGCCCTTCTCCGGGATTTAAAGATGTACTGATTTTTCATACCCAAAAGGCAAGTTTTGGCATACCTGGCCTTACCTCTCCTGCTGATTATGCATACTGGGAGGAGAAAGGCTGGCTGAATCCAAAAACAAAATATTATATGGACGTGCCGATAAACCCTGTTTACAATGCTATTGGCCGGATTTCCGAACAAATAATACGACGAAAAATTAAGAAGGATATGGCTGAGGTGCAAGCCGAATCCGGCGTTAAAGCCGGGGGCAGTTAAACTCTTTAATTATTTTAAAAGATATCGTCACTAACTTGTGCTCCCCTATGAAAAGCATGTTCTGTCGAAGCCACCGATTTTCCGACAGGACAAGTATGAAAAAATTAATTTAATCACACCCATCATCTTTAACTCGCAGCAAAGAGATTTAATAGAATTGAATATAGACAAATCTGACAGTTGCAAATTCTAAAAGGAAGGGGCCTGACTGCAATTTAGATAGTAATTTAAGGAGTAAATTAATTTATGGACAAACATATACCTGAACCCGCAGAAAACGCTGTTTCTGCCGGGGAATCTGAACTTTCAGACTCTTCAACTAACCTATCAGAGGTGAATATATTTTCAGAACCTCTTCCGTATTCAGCTCTGGAACTCTTAATTCCTTCAAATTCCCAAACATCAAAAATCGTACTAATTGGCACAGCTCACATATCAGAGAAAAGTGTTGCCGAGGTTAAGTCTGTCATAAGGAAATTGAAACCGGATGTCGTAGCTGTCGAGCTCTGCGGAGAACGCTCTAATGCTCTTGAAGGAAAAGCCCAGGAAGAACAGATACCAATCAAAGATCTGCTTTCCGGAGGAAAACTCTATTATTACCTTGTTCACTGGCTGCTAGCTCATTTGCAGAAAAAAATCGGGGAAGATAAGGGGATAAGACCAGGTGCCGAGATGATTTCCGCTATGAAGGAAGCGGAGTCAATCGGTGCAAAAGTTACCTTAATCGATCGGGATGTCCAGGTAACGCTTCAGCGCTTCTGGGGTAAGATGAAGTTCATGGAGAAAATAAAGATGATGGGCTCCCTGTTGGGCTGCTTTGTCCATTTTGGAAAGGGAAATGACCTGGATATCGATAAAATGACAGAACAGGAAGTTGTAACTGAACTTGTAAATGAGCTCCGAGGCTCTGCCCCTACTGCAGCTCAGGTCCTTATCGATGAACGGGATGCCTATCTTGCAGGAAACATCATTAAAACTGCTGAGAATGGAGGCAAAACTATTGTTGTGGTTATTGGAGCAGGGCATAAAACGGGAGTAGTCAATTATCTTAAAAATCCAAAGAGCATCCCCCCTCTGGACACTCTTATTGAAATCCCGAAGAAAAGCCTGGGCATAGGAAAAATCGTTAGCGCTATTTTTGTAGTGATTATTATTGCTTTTTTCGCTTTGCTGCTCCTTTCCGGAGTGTCACCGCAGATCTTTTTGACGGCTTTTATTTGCTGGTTCATTATCACCGGAGTCCTGAGTGCATTGGGTGCTTTGCTTGCGGGAGGTCATCGCGACTCAGTTCTGACTTCTTTCCTGATAGCATGGATTGCCACTCCGCATCCGGGCTGGTTTTCCGGCATTGTAGAGGCAAAAAAGCGAAACCCGAAAACATCGGATATAAAAGCCCTGTTAGCAGTGGAAAACTTCGGGGATATATTCAAAAATAGTCTTATGAGGGTTCTTCTTGTCGCAAGCCTCACAAATATCGGAAGCATAGTTGGCGCTTTCCTTGGACTTAAAGTAATAATGCTGGTTACTGGTACTAACCCTAACGATATCATTTTCGCCGGTTTAAAGGTTCTTGGGATATGATACTGGGGCAGCCTTCTCTTACTTTTTTGAATAACAAAATCCAAAACTATTTCTTTTACATACATAATTCAAAGTAAATATAGATAAAAAAACTGAAGCAAAGATGAACAGTATCAAATGGAAGGCAGCATGAACTCTGAAACTGGAGATAAATTCACTGTAGAAGGGGAAGACACACTTATCCGGTATCTTAAGCCCGATACACCGGAAGTAACGAAGATAAAGAGCCTGCAAGGAAAAGAGTTAGAGTACAGTGATTATCTGGGAACGATTGAATACTCTCTTGCAAGGTACTTTTACGATAATGGAAGAAAAATTAAAGATAAAGATGCCATATCAACGTTAAAAAATATTAAGAAAAATTGCGATAAAAATCTCTCCTTTTTTAAACAGGCTCTTGAAGAAGAAGTAATCGAAAATCTGATAGAAATCCTTGAAATCGAGCCAATAACTCATCAAGAGTTCGAACTGATAATCGACTACATTATAGATGTAATAGAAAATAGAGCCTGGATGGAAGATGAACAGGCATACTTGAAGTGGGTCGCTTATGCTATGGGACTTTTCACTGAAAAAGAGAGTGAGGATTATGAAAATAGCATCAGAAAGCTTGCCACCAAACTTGGCCTGTCCAGCAAACATGCAGACCTCATGCTATTAAAAGGAAAAGAGGAAGATTATTTTGAATTCGTAGAAAAATATGGAGAATATGAAGGAGAAGAGCTATCTGAAGAAGAGCTAAAAGAGATGGAAGAAAAATTTATCTCAATGACAGATACTGAAAAATTTGACTTCCTGCTGGAAAACGGCCCGGAATTCTACGACTTAGTAGGTTTTTATGTCTCAGTGTTGTCTGAAAGAGGTGAATTTGAAAAGCTCCAGGTACTGTACAAAAAGCTCACTGAAAGATATGATGACTTCATCTACCTGGACATTTTCATGGGAGGAGCCTACATTGAAAAAGATCCTGCCCTTGCAAAATCTTATTTTGAGAAGGCTTTGAATACTCTGGATAGGCTCGATGACCTTGATGACTCTACTAAAGAAATAATAAGAGAAAGCCTTCTTGATCTGATCAACAAAATAAAGTGACTTTGCTAAATATATATGAAATTACCAGTGTAGTGATTCATCAATGAAAAAGATGGTTGAACTCTTCAATTATCTTTCTATCAGCTTTTAAGATTACGATTTTTAAAATTACTGTTTAATTAACTTTTATGTAACTTAATCTTGCATGTAACTTAATCTTGCATGTAACTTAATCT
>JAUPKV010000298.1 GCA_030837265.1 Methanobacteriota archaeon | reverse complement strand
TGAGCGAGGTAACTTTCCTCTACTAAGTAAATCTCTTCCTCAATACCAAGGAGTTCCTTTAAAAGCATATTTGTGTAGATTCGGATAATCTCATATCAAGATTTCGAAACCTGAGTTTCGCGTCCCGAGTTTCGCTTCCCGAGCACGAGGTCTGTTTCGGCAGAGAAGCGACTCTGCAGTGCGCTGTCCTTTTCACTCCGCTTCGCTCCGCTTCGCTCCGCTCAAGAGGACTGATTTTTGCACAAATTGCTCGCTTAAGCAGACTAATTTGTGAAAGAGCTTTCCGTTCCTTTTAGCTCAAAGGACTAGCTTAGAAAAATTGTACTTTTTCGATCTACTTTATTATCAGTCTTAAATCTATGTGTTTTCCCAGTTGAATTTTTTATTAAATAATTCTGGATCGGTAGTGAGTTAAGTGTAAATTTCTTAACGACAAGGATACTATGCTGTTGCGATTATGTTACAATTTCCAGAAAACCTTTGTTTTCTATGATACCAGGGAGCAATTTGGGAGGTAAGACTAAACTTATAAAAGTAATTGTCAAATTAAGGGGGACTAGCTTTAGAGGATAATCAAAGGGGGAAAGGGAGCATTAAAAGCCGATGAGTAGTAAAATAGCCTAAATACAAGCAAAGGTATTTATAGGATCTAATTACAAAATCAAGGGTTAGAAGGAATTCCTATTATAAAAACAGAAGCATGGAGGATTAATATGGCAAAAGTAATACCATTTGCACCAATAGAACGTTTAATAAGGACTGCAGGTGCTCACAGAGTAAGCGAGAGTGCAGGAATGGCTCTTACAGAAATTCTGGAAGAATATGGACTTGCTATCTCAAAAGAAGCGATAAAACTTGCAGAGCATGCAGGCAGGAAAACTGTAAAGGCCGAAGATATAAAATTGGCGAAGGAAATGCTGTAATTCAGAGAAATAGATGCTGTGTTAGACAGAGATGCTGTATTAGACAGAGGAGTCCTCTTAATTTAACATATACTTGGAAAGACCTGGGCGGCAAGATCTGCCGCAGGAATGGAAAATTAAATGCTGTTTTTCAGCATTTTTTCTATTTTTGCTGCATGCAAATAGTGTGTTTGCAGGGTTCGTTTTTCACTTTTATTTGGGATTCTCCTGTGATAAATTCCTAGTCCGAATTTGAAAGTGCAAAATGTGCGAGTAATGCTTCAAGCTGAATTTTTTCATTCGCTCCTTCCGTGAGCCTGAAGTCAATTTCTCCAATTATATCTACCAGTTCAACAATTCGCTTTTCAGAGAGCCTCAGATCAAGAATCGTACGGTTATCCATTTCGGATATAAATCTGTAAATCTGCCCGACTATATCCTCACCTGAGAGCCCTTCTTCGTAGAGCAGCCTGTTAAGTTCTTTTCTTGCAATCCTGAAATTTCCTGTCAGGGCAGTTTCTATCAGGTGTTTGATGTCTTCAGGGTTCGCAGTTGCAGTAGTCCTGTAAATTGTCTCCTTGGAAATAGGTTTCTCCGGATCAAGAAAAGCGGCAGCCTGAAGGGAGTTTACAGCTTTTCGCATATCTCCCTGAGCAACATATATCAGTGCTTCATATCCATCTTCAGTAATGGCTAGGTTCTTATCTTTAGCTATGTATTCCAGGCGTTCCCTTACAGCCTCATCTGAAAGGCGCCTGAACCTGTAAACTGCACATCGGGACTGGATTGGCTCAATAATCTTGGAAGAATAATTGCAGGAAAGAATGAAACGGCAATTGCTGCTGAATCGCTCCATAGTCCTTCTCAGTGCCGCCTGGGCATCTGATGTCAATGCATCAGCCTCATCCAGGAAAATGATCTTAAACGGTGCTCCGCCTATAGAGGTAGTTTTTGCAAAATTTTTGATTTTTGATCGAACAACGTCAATGCCTCTTTCATCGGATGCGTTTAACTCGGTGAAGTTTTCACGCCAGAGGTCTTCCCCGAAAATTTCCCTTGCAACAGAAACTGCAGCTGCGGTTTTTCCGACACCCGGAGGTCCGGAAAAGAGAAGATGAGGAAGGTTTTTCGTTGCAACGTAGGACTTAAGGCGCTCTATGGTATCCTTTTGGCCTACTACCTGATCCAGCCGGACAGGTCTATACTTCTCGATCCAGATCTCTTCTTTAATAGTATTCCTCCGTTTACTTGAACCTTAATTAGGAAGGATAATATTTAACCTTTCGAATGTGGAAAAACACAGGTTTAAAGCATATAATTTTAAACTTCTTATATTAATAAAATACGAATAAAGGATTTAAATAAGAGGTGGATTGGATATTCTGCAAGAACTTATATATACTATTTTATTATTTACGTATTCATATTAATCTGGGGCATCATATATATGTACAAGAGTATAAAACAACCTCTTATAGGATTCGAAACTTTGATATTTATGGACTAACTAAAAGAAATAAATTTAATAGAGCCCTAATTTAATAGAGCCCTATTTAATCCTTGTCCGATTCTTGCAGCTTTAACTTTACGATCAAAGCTATATGACTAATTATCATAAGTGAATTAACTCTCAACCGGGGTATTGATACTTTAATAGTATAACGATAAAAAAGGTGTTTTCAAATGGTAGAAGAAGGTTCAATAAGATCCTCTCTGGAGGATATCAGGTCCAGAGTAGAATTCCAGCTTGAGTGCGGGGAACTCAGTCCTCAAGATGTAAAATCCCTCTTAACCGAAATGGAGATAATGAGGATTCAGAATGAAAATATGAAGGCACGGCTCCTTGAAGCAAGTGTGGCCACAGGCAGGCACCTTCAGGAAATAAATAAGCTAAAAGCTCATCTGGAGCAGCTTACGGAACCTCCTCTTTTTATTGCAACTATTCTTGAGGTGAACGGGGAAATAGCCCTTATCCGACAGCACGGCAACAACCAGGAAGTGCTCACCAAGATTCCCGAGGAATGTTTCGGAAAGATAGAACCCGGAATGAGAGTTGCAGTAAACGGGGCTTACTCTATAATCTCCATAGTTAGCAGGGCTGCTGATGTCCGGGCTCAGGTTATGGAGCTCATTAACTCTCCCGGTGTGGACTACAGTATGATTGGCGGGCTTGATGAAGCACTCCAGGAAGTCCGGGAAAGCGTTGAATTACCACTTACCGAGCCCCAGCTTTTTGAAGAGCTTGGGATCGAACCTCCTAGCGGTGTCCTGCTCCACGGTGCACCGGGTACGGGCAAAACCCTGATCGCAAAAGCCATAGCCACTCAGTCAAAAGCAACCTTTATCCGGATGTCCGGCTCCGATCTCGTCCAGAAGTTCGTGGGTGAAGGCTCAAGGCTTGTTAAGGACATCTTCCAGCTTGCAAGGGACAAGTCCCCAAGTATCCTCTTCATAGACGAAATAGATGCAGTCGGCAGCATGAGAACTTACGACGGAACCAGCGGCTCGGCAGAGGTAAACAGGACAATGCTTCAACTCCTTGCCGAAATGGATGGTTTCGATCCCAAAGGCAACGTGAAAATTGTTGCTGCAACCAACCGGGTTGACCTCCTTGACCCGGCTCTCCTGAGGCCCGGCAGGTTTGACCGGTCCATAGAAATCCCGCTCCCCGACGAAAAAGGCAGGATAGAAATCCTTAAAATCCACACTCGAAAGATGAACCTCTCCGACGATGTGAACTTTGAGAAACTCGCCAAAGTAATGAACGGCATGAGCGGAGCAGGGATCAGCGTCATTACCAAAGAAGCCGGCATTTTCGTGCTTCGCAGACGCGGCAAACAAATCACCATGGCAGATTTCCTGAAAGCCTACGAAAAAGTCGTAAACGTTCAGGAACCCACAATTCCACATGCTATGTTCGTATAACTTGATTGAATCCAAATACATTGAAGCACCTGTACTGGATGATAGAAACCGAATCTATTCTCCAGTGAAGAAGAGTTCCTTCCTTTGCCGGATGAGATAATATGCTCTCCGGTAATTTTTATATTTTAGGACCTAAGACGAAAGGCTTATATTTTATAAATTACTTGAAGGTATGCTGCCTCATAGGCAACATACGATAACAGAATGCTCCAATAGTGTAGCTCGGCCAATCATTCAGGACTCTCACTCCTGCGACTGGGGTTCGAATCCCCATTGGAGCACTAATCTTTTTTTGATTTTTTTCTTATTTTTCTAATTGCAGTTGAGTTTATTTCAGATGCGA
>JAUPKV010000297.1 GCA_030837265.1 Methanobacteriota archaeon | reverse complement strand
TTTTAAATTAACAAATAGAAGAGAAATACTCAAATCCATCAGTATGCCTATATCGATCCTATCTTTTCGACGTAAAAGACACAGTTTGAGCTATTAAATGGACTGTCAAGTTTAAAGCCAGCAATATTTAAAAGGTAACTTGCCTGATACCTTCAATGTGCTTGCCTTATTGGAATAAAAGTTAATAAGTATATGGGAACTGCGTTACAGAATTTCGTTAGCATATCAAAATATAAAAAAGTATTAATCTCCTCCGAGAGGCTTTACATTATCTGATATATCGTTTACAAGTTCGGATTTATCAACATCGAAAACAATCATACCTGTGTTTAGCTCCTCAGCATCTTCCTTTGAGAGTTTGGTAGCAACAGCCTTTTTCGAGATAATAGCGCTGTTTCCCAGGGGGTCTTCTATGATAATAGTGATTTTCTTTCTACCTTCAATAACCTCTTCAAGCATATGCATGAGTTCCTGGCTTCGGGCGAATTTATCTTCATCTTCCTTAACCCATTTACTTGCAGTCATGATGACGCTCTGGACCCTTTGTAGTATTCCTTCGATGTTAGATATGTAAGATTCCGAAACCGCGCCAGGCTCGATGATGATTCCCATTTCAGGGATGCGAATTGTCCCTGAGGTTGAACGTATAACTCTTGCGTTAAGGTCTTCCGGTGCCTCGACTGACATTTCATAGCGCATAGGTTCCTTGCTGGAGAGGATCATTGTATCTGCAAAACGGAAGCTGCACTCGCATTGTGCACTGATGTACATGACATCTCCGAAGTATGGGATATTATCTCTCTGCCAGCTCATCACCAGGTCTTTATGGCATAGAGGACAGGAGATCCTTGTCTCGAAACAATCTTGCTTGAAAAAATTATTGTTCAATATTTTCCACCGATTATTTTTGATCTGTCAATTTTAATGCCTGTGGGGGTTATAATCACAATGTTTCCCTTAAAACCTGCGATATCTCCATGGACATCAACGACAACATCTTTCAGCTCCTTTAAAATTCTGTCCCTCATCAGGTCATCACCCCTGATGTTTGAGATGTCTATCATCAGTATATTTCCATTATAAATTTCCTGTTTGAGTGATGATAACTGGTTGAGATTTGAAACTTCTGCGATTTTCACATAAGTTTCTGCAGGCTCTTCTTCGAGAACTTCCTCATATTTGCTGAGATCAATCTCAGTGTAGTCGTCAGCACTGGTTGTGCTTTTTACACTGCTGCCAAGGATCTTGTCAATAAGTTTTGCCATTTATCCACGCCTTTTGTATTTTTTTAAATTTGGATAGTACTTCCCTATATTGGGATCGATATTAATTAATTTTGCTCTATAAAGTGATCTCGATTTTTTCCTCATCCAAGAGTTTACCAACCTCTGCGCCATCAGATTTCATTCGGTAAATCTCTTCAATTTAAAGTAATTCAGAACTCTGCGTTCCAGAGTTTATCTCCTACATGGGTTATCGACTTTATAGCTTTACCTGAATCAGTTTCGACCATCTGTAGGCCACTCATAAGGGCTTTTCCAATTGCAAGAGGTTTCCGATGGGCTTCTTCTATGATTATGACAAAGTCGCCTTCTTTTATCTCAGAGTCAGCCTCCACGATACCGGGAGCCATGACATCTGCTCCGTTTGAAACAAAACGAACGGCTCCTTTATCCACGGTTACAATGCGCTTGTTTAGTTTCATCTCAATAGCTCCGCGGACAGTTGGGAAAAGTTGTCCTTCTATTTCGAAGAGCAAAGGCTTGCCGTCTACGAGGATAAGAGAGTACTCGTCAAGGGTGATTTTCTCCAGGATATTGTCTTCCAACCCTGCCATCGTGTCTCCAAAAGTAGATATAAGGTCTTTTAACATTTTGTTCTTCATATTTTTTCTTAGCTGAACTCTTGACTTTACTTTCAATTAATCACCTGAATTTGAAACCAACTCTTTCTAAATAGCATAGGGTTTTTGAGCCTTTTAAAACTTATGTGGCGCCATTGCTTATGTGGCGCCATTAATAGTTCCTGAAACATAATTCTACTCAAACTTTACAAATAATGTCGTAAGAAGCAATAACCCACTTCCTAAAAATACACTTTCGTATCCGGAGGACTCCAAAAATAAACTCCCAATAATTGGGCCCAGGCCAAGCCCCGCATAAATCCCCGTATTAAAAAATCCCATTGCAAAGCCGCTGGAATTTATCTTTGATACGGCAGTAATCATCCCTACGACAGCTATCCCTCCTCCTGCTCCGATAAGGGTGAAAGCAAGTACGGGCATCTTTATGGAGAGAAAAATACCTGTTGAAGCTAAAATTATCCCTACCCTTACTATACTTTTGGAGCTTACTTTTGCTCTACCTGCAACAAGAGAGGAAAACATTGCAGCCAGATATGAAGCCGAAATTGCCAGTCCGAGTTCAGGTTTTGTCAGAAACCCAGAACTGTAATCCGCATAGTTTGCAGTCAAAATACCGGTTGTAGCATAGAGAAGAACTGAAACCCCCCAGAGATGCCCCATATTGCTCTCAAAAACAATTTCTTTAACCTCTTTGAGGTGTTTCTTAAATTTGAAAAGCAAAGAAATCTCTTGACGGTTTGAAGAAATATCCCGAATATTTTTTTCCGGATAATTGTTGTTTCTTAATGTCAACTTTTGTTCTTTTATTCCTGAAGGTAAAATTTCTCCTGCTCTGAATAAAAGGAAGATGCAGGAAACACCTGCCAGGATTGTGAAGATTACTAATGTTGTTTTTATCCCCCGTCCTGCAAGCATGCCTGAAAGTAAAACACCTGTAGCCAATCCGGCATTTAATAAAAAGTTAAACTCTCCGAGGCTACGCTGACTGTCCTTCCATTCTGAAATCATGGAAAAGGCTGCAGGGAAAAAAGCTCCGCAACCAACGCCTTCAATGAATCGTGCGATTCCAAGTATCCACAAGTTTTCCGAAAAAGAAATGACAGTGCCCGAAAGGGCAGTCAACAGCACACCAAATCCTATTATCTTCAAATTTCCCATCCGATCAGCCAGAATCCCAAAGGGCACAAGGGCTAAAAGAGCTCCTATAAAATATCCGGAAAATAAGAGATTTGACGCAAAAGTGTCTTCGCTACCTGCTCCTGCAAGCTCGGGAAGAATGGGAATTACTGCGTTAGAGAGCCCCTGGATAGAAAAAACTGAAGAATAGATGATGAGCTTTTTTAAGTTCATGGTTTTTTTTCTGTTATATAATCTCTTTATTTTAAATATCACTTTACAGGTTAATTCAAGTATTGCTCTAATTCAAGTATTGCTCTAATTCAAGTTGCTATACTAGAAACTTAAAATGAGAAGTAACGATCTTCTCAACATTAATTCATTAAATTGTATTAGAGCCCATTTCAAGCGGTTTCTATGACAAATTCATTCATATTCCTATACTGGTTAGAGCCTCTTATAGGGCTTCTAATGACTTCTGGATAGCTTTGTTTAGCTCCTTACGTTATTCTTAAAAATTTTAATGATTCTTCTTGTTCTGCATCAATTATGTGCAATATATAGGTCATCAGGATTCTTCTTTTCTGTCTTTATTTTCATTTTTAACTTTTAGTAGACTTGTTATTAGCAGGTTTATTGTATTTTACGATCTATTTTTGAAATTGTGCAAAGCCGCTTCAATACATTTTTTGTTTTGCTGTTGAAGAAGAATTACCTGATTTTTTGTTTTACAATTTTTAATTGAGATATCATACGTTTTAATATTTTATTACATCAAAGTATTAAAATATTAGTCAATATTCTATACTGTTAAGAAGAGAATTCTTCCCCAATTAAGAATAATTGTCGGATTAACTCAATATTTATCCTCTAAATATCTACTTAATTATTCAAAAATAATTAGTTTGTCCTGATCCTATTATTCTTTATAAAAAATTTATTTATTCATTGTTCTATCCCTATGTTACTTAAATTAGTGTTACTTTTTCATATTTATTATAACTATTTTAATATTAATGTTGGCAACTATTATATTATAATAAACGAGACAGAATGGATAGGTATTTATATAATTAGTTTGATTAAGATAATTGTAAGATGTGAGCGGGAAACTTTTTTTCACATACCATACCCCCCACTCCCCATATGACCCCCCACTCCCCAACCCGCTCACAATCTTCTACTAATTTCTCAATTCTTTTTCGGCTTTTCTTAGATTTTTGGAACTTCAATCTTTCTCTTTGCCTCAATATTTTCCTCAATTTTATATTAAAGCTAGCTTTTTACAAAAGAGACCTTGTCTATGAAGATCCCTTGTCTATGAGAAGGGATGAAAATAGGATAACCACCATATTTACGACTTTAATCAGAGTGTTGAATGCAGGTCCTGCATAAAAAGAATTAAGCATGCAAGAATGACGAAACTATTGCAATCGTTCGGTTTTGTCAGCTTAAATAAAGCCCTGGTCCCCTCCTTAATTTCACTGGCTTTTCTGTATTCTTTTATGCCTGCCAAAGGAGCAATAAATATTAAACTTCCCATAAGCTTCCATCCCTGGATTTGGTAAGTGATATTTTACAGATTTTTACCCACAGAGTTCCCTGACGCGAATAACAGACGAGAGTGTAAATAGGCCACATATAGATGGGAGGGGAAAACCTCGTTTGTATCAAAAATTACAGACTAAAAAAATGCCAAAAATAGCTTAAAGCATTAATCGTTAATATTCATATCTGTGTAAATTATGAAATCCTCAATAAACAGACCTCACAACATCTTGTTGCAAGGCCTGATTTTTAAGAATCGAGACTTCTTTTATACTAAATGTTTTCACTGTTCCACCGGTGTTCTCATCCCATAGAATGAGCGCCATACAAAGAACAGGGCAATCAAAAGGAATATCCCGCCTACATAGAGAGCCATGCCCCTGAAAGCTTCGGAGATGGCAATTTCCATCGCCAATAAACCGAACAGAGTAGTGAATTTAATAATTGGATTCAAGGCTACTGAAGAAGTATCTTTAAATGGATCACCTACAGTATCGCCCACTATAGTTGCTTCATGTAAAGCAGTGCCTTTTTCCTGCAGATCAACCTCTACGACTTTTTTTGCATTATCCCAGCATCCGCCTGCGTTGGCCATGAAAACGGCCTGGAACAAACCGAATACTGCAATGGAGATCAGGTAGGAAACGAACAGCGCCACGGATTGATTTCCGTTTATGGGGGCGGAGAGACAAGAGAATGCCAATGTAAAAGAAAATATGGCGATAAATATGTTGAACATCCCTTGCTGTGCATACTGGGTACATATCTTTACAACTTCTTTTGAATTCTCAGTAGTCGCTTTCTGATCGGCACCTTCATCCAGTCGGATATTATTTTTAATATATTCGA
>JAUPKV010000296.1 GCA_030837265.1 Methanobacteriota archaeon | reverse complement strand
TCAAATGAAAGATATACCCTGAAGCAATAAACTTTACACAAATGAATTTTGTAGAGGAAAGTGAAGTAATTATATCTATATAGAACTATTTATTTAGTAAATGCCAATTTTAATAATAACTATATAGATTTTTAATCTATCTCCACTCCACTGTTGAGCTTGGAGGCTTTTTTAGACCATTGGGATAGATTCTCGGAATTCCATCACTAAAATTTAATAGGTTCATATGATCCTTTCATCCCTCTGTTATTGATTTTCAACATCACTTTTGTTTTTTCGTCCCTCTGTCTAGTTCATTACCTGTTCTTGGAATGACCTTTATGTCCTTTTCATCAGAGATGGCTAGATAAAGAATTTGAACATTACAAGCCTGAACATTACAAGCCTGAACATTACAAGCCTGAACATTACAAGCCCCAGAATTATCATTCCGAAAGAAATCTTTACTCAGATCAAGTGCTCTAATCAGGTTGAAAAATACTGTTTTTCTTATTTAAATATTTAGTAATTTTAGATTAATATATATCCTTTGCAAAAAGCATTTATTTTGGAGTTCTTTACTTATTATATAAATTATGGTGTTGCTTACATAGATCTAAGTTTTGATTGGTGCGGAATTAAATTCCAAAAAACAGAATGGTCTTGTCTTCACAATTGTGAAGATGTCCACTAATGCATATTTCTTTTATTCAATAAAACGGATGAAATTGCAGAGTCTTTCAAATTATTTATTAACTGGAAAAATACTGAGGTGCTTTTATGAAAAACACTGTACAAGTATTTACAGGTAGCTTAAAGGTAGCTATATCTGTTTCTTTGATTTTGTTGTTAGCTTCTCCATGTCTTGCGGACATAAAGGGAGCTGCACTTCAAATGACTGCTACGCATGAAAATAGTGATACTGATCTTCAATGGAATTATGCAGAGAATATCAAAGACGGAAGAGGCATTACATTCGGATGTATCGGATTTTGTACGGGCACTTATGACGGCAACATTTTGATACACTACTATACTACTCTAAACCCAAATAATTCACTTGCAAAGTATATTCCTGCTCTTGACAAAATAGATACAGGCTCACACAATTCTGCGGGAGGCGACGGAAATCCTAGTGTCACAGGTCTAGACGGCTTTATTGATGAAGTTCATAATTGTAATGATCCCCTTTTTAAACAAGCTCAATTATATGAGTTAGATCAAATGTACTGGAACCCGGCGCAGGACGTATATACGCAGCTTAACGGAAAATATGGAATTACCCAGGCAATTCTTTATGACATTGCAGTCAGAGAAGGAGCGGATGGAATGAAAGATCTAGTAGTCCAAACGCAAGCAAGTAATTCAATGGATGAGATTATCTTTGATAAAGCTCTACTAAATAAGTATGATGTAGTGCTAAACAAAGAAGGTCTGGGAGATACCGACAGGACAGCAGGATTTAAGGAAGTGCTTGGCTCAGGGAACTATAATCTAATTACTCCATATACTTTTACGGCATATGGTGATACTTTTACCATTGATGGGAATATTAAAGTTGAGACAAATACTGCAGTGAATAATCCGGTCACATATGCAAACAACCAAAGTAGTCCATATATATCTAACGAAACCGACACAGCAACAGACTGGAATAGTAATGGAACGATTAATAACACGGATAGTCCTTGTATAGTGAATGATAACGACACAATAACAGACTGGAATAGTAATGGAACAATAAAAGGAGATGTAAAAAGCAATAACAGGTTTAAACACGTCAGTAAAAATAGAAATAGCACAAATTTCAACACCAGCTCTAATTACCAGGCCGGCTATAATGCTGGGTATGAAGCTGGGTATAAAAATGGCTATGAACAGGCACTCAAGGATATAAGGAATATTTTAAGTACACTGGGACTTACACGTTAAAGTTCTTGAATCTTAAACCTTGATGCGGCAATAAGAAAATTGACGATAGATTTGAAGATAAGCGAATTTATCACTTAATCCTGACAGCTCAATACTTACTGTAAAGAACAGTCAGGATTTTTGAAATCAACTCTTACATCGGTGATTTCCTGGATATCTCAGTGGGCTTTTTTGAAGACCTCATATCCAAAAGCCATGAGAGTTGTCAGCACCGAGATTAAAGAAAGTGCAATCACGGTATTGGAATACCAGGCATTCTGGACATACCATGAAATTCCACCCAGGACATGGGTTATACTTATCAGTATTACAATGGCAACTCCTACAAAGTAAATGTCGGAATTTGCAAGAAGACTCAATACGAAATATCCTGCAGCATAGTAGAAAAGCACCATTCCGCAAAGATAAGGTATAACAATATCATGCCTGACGGCAAAGAGCAGGGTAGGACTATACTCATACGCGAGAATTGCCTTGTCACTCCCGGCAAAATGAAAAGTCAGGAAATAATCGGTGATCACGCCTATACAGAGGCAGAGAGGCAGCAGCTTATAGTTGCGAAAGATCGATTGTGAGTTCTGCGATTGTGCCTGCATGGTTTTTTATCCTGCCAAAAATGTCAAAGATTATCTCGAGCGCCGGCTCGGAAGTCGACTCATTCAGTGCAAACAATCTATTTTCGAAAATCTCCTCTTCTTTTAGTACATCGTTTGCAAGTTTGATATCCGAAAGGCGGAGAGAACTCACACTATTCTGGACAAATTGTCGGGCGAAGCGTCCGATCTCCAGCAGCTTTTCCACTTCTTCTTTTGAGAAGTCGATCCTGTTAAGATCACGTGCAATTTTTACTATAAGGTCGCCGACACTTTCAAGCTCGCTTGCTGCAAGCCGATAGTAAAATGCTTCTATAAGACTCAAACGGTCATTTTTCGAAGCTTTTTTAAGGTTAAGCCTGGTGGTGAAGAGTTTTGAGATCAGGAAAAAAATTTTATCCACATCCTCGTCCCTTGCCATTATTTCCGTTATGGCTTCGGAATCCGCAGTCCGCAGGTTCTCCACAAGGTCATTGAACATAAGGAAAACCAGTGAAGATAACCGCTTAAACCCCGCTTCGATTGTAAATTCATCCGTATCAAGAATGTCCTGGATCAAAATCCTGGAAGTATCAACTTCCACAATCTCATACCCTATCAAAATTTTACAGAGCTCTCGGATCTCGTTTTTAATTTCAATTTTGTCTCTAAATCCGCTTATTTCAAGGAACTGGCAGCTACCCATAATATAGCTGCCAATCATGTCTCTTTTAAGCTCATCCAGATCATCTTTCATAATTAATTTTTTGAGGGAGGTAGCTTTTCTTAACGCGGGCGGAGTAATTACAAGAGAGCCGTCCTCCTGGATTGTTAGGCTAACTGATGAACCTGCTCTCATAAGTGATTCAATAACCCATTTCTTAGGAAGTGTTAGAATATAAGTAGATTTGCCGGTAACCTGAACTTTTCTTGTTTCCATATCGTTTCCTATCCACAAAAACATTTTTTCATAGAAGTAAAAATTAATATATAGTTTCATGAAAAAATTTATCCTTCAGGATATTAGGATATTATATCAAAGCTAAGACCTGCCTACTATCCAGAATACTGATGAAGTTTCTTGAATATAATCCGAAAAATAAGATTGAATCTATATGAAATTTTCCAATTACTCAATAAATTCCAATAAAACTATAAAGAATAATAATAAAACTTATTTATCTGAAAATGGGAATCCTTAACTTTTATTTCACTCTGGTTCACAAAGGTTCATATATTTCATATGTAATTGGGAGCAATAATGTCTTCCAGACAGTTTTTCCTTTTCAATGTATGCTAAGTAAAACCTTCAGTCTAAAAAAATTCGCTTAACTCTTTTAAACAAAATTTAAGTATGAGTTTTTTCCGGTATTGAAATTCTATATATTTACATAAAAAGTATTTGAAACCTGATACTTTTAAATACTTTTGAATTTTGTAGGTATCAATAGTCCATGAATATATGGATTTCCGAATCAAATAACCTGTACTACATCTTCTCCAATTTTCCTATAATAGAAAACAAGTTACCCAAGACTCTCATAGAAAAAGCAACAAGAAAGGTGTTCAGGCAATGATCTTATCCCCAAAACGAAAGCTATTGAGGATACTTGCGGTTTTAGTGATTTTTGCAGCTATCCTGATTATCTCAGGTTGTGTCGAAAACAAATCCAAAGAATTACCAAAAAATTATACGAATTCCCTTGGAATGGAGTTCGTGCTCATCCCGGCTGGTGAATATCAGATGGGATCTCCCTCATACTCCGGAAAACTGTTTGATACCGATTCTCCGGTCCATAACGTGACTATCCAGAAGCCCTTTTATATGTCGAAATATGAGGTAACCCAGAAAGAGTGGACTGAAATCGCGCCTTACAACCCTTCACAATTCAAAGGCGACAACCTGCCAGTGGAAAACGTCTCCTGGCCTGAGATACGGAGTTACATTCTTAAGTTGAACCTCAAGGAAAAAGTGAAAGATTCCGAGAAGTACCGCCTTCCAACTGAAGCCGAATGGGAATATGCCTGCAGGGCAGGGACTACCACACGCTTTTCTTTTGGGGATGAAAATAAAGATCTTGATGAATACGGCTGGTCAGCCAATAATTCAAATGACACCACTCACCCTGTAGGGCTGAAATACCCAAATCAATGGGGACTCTACGATATGCACGGAAATGTCTGGGAGCTGACTCAGGATAGCTGGCACGACAGGTATAACGGCGCCCCATCTGATGGCAGCGCATGGCTTGATAAAAACGCTACAAAGTTTGTGGGGAGAGGTGGCAGCTGGCTCGACGGTCCCAACCTCTGCGCAAGCAGTTTCCGTGGAAGCAACGCTGTAAATGCAA
>JAUPKV010000295.1 GCA_030837265.1 Methanobacteriota archaeon | reverse complement strand
TTTTTATTCTTTGGATTATCTCACAGCAGTACATAGACATAAGCTCGAATCTGGTTTGCAGAAATTTGCATATATCACTTACAAGGATTCCGTTTTTGAGAAATCGTTTGACACTTTTTAATACATCAACAATCAATTCTTCTTCTGGTATAGGTTTCCTTATTTTTACGTTTTCTGCGACTAGATGTTTTACCGGAGTTTATATTTTGTGACAGAAAACGGTATCGAGCGGCTTATATTTTGTAGTGTACAAAAAATATTAATTTATGTATACCAGATTTGTTATCATATCTGGTAACAAAAACACAATCAATAAAGCCATTTATTATCAAAATTGGTAAGAAAATTTTAGAAATGTTTATTAACTAGTAGTGTATAATTACTTTATGCACTTCACAATTCGAACTGTAAGTGGGAAAAAATATCTTTACCTCATTAAAAATGAGCGAATAAATGGGAAAGTTGTTCAAACAATTCAAAAATATGTTGGAACTGCGGACCATCTTTATGATCTCATAACTCAAAATACTGAAAAAACAATAGCTTCCTATTCTTTTGGTAGACCAGCTGCCTTGCTTAAGGCTGCTAAAGAGGTTGGCTTAATAGAGGCGATGAACAAACATATTGATAGGAAAAACATAAAAGGTTTCACACCTGCCGAATACCTCCTCTTAACCATCATTGGCCGATCCGAACACGCTTTAAGTAGAAATGTTCTTGATGAATACTTTAGAGAAAGTTCACTTCAGTTTTTCATGAAACCAAAACATAAACTCTCAAGTCAAAACTTCCTGAACTATATGGAAAAATTAGATGAAGAAACAATTCAAAAAATCGAACTTGAAATCTCGCAAACGTTGATCAAGAAGGGTATTCGACCTACTAAACTTATATTTGATACGACTAACTTCTACACTCATATCGAACACGGAGAAAACCTTCCAAAAAAAGGTTTCTCTAAAGATAAAAGGTATGATAAGAACCTTATAGGTGTCGGCTTAACGACTTCAGACGAAAACATTCCTTTTCAAACAATTACATATCCAGCAAACGTTCCTGATGTAACTTTGTTTTCAGATTTATTTAACAGTATCTGCAAACGTGTAGAGGAAATAGAAATTCCTCTAGAGAAAATGACTATTGTTTTTGATAGAGGGATGAACTCAACTGACAATATCAAACAGGTTTTAAATAAAATGCATGTAGTTGGAGCTTTGCCATCTTCCATGTGCAAAGATTTATTCCAGATTCCTTTGTCCGAATTCGAAGAAGAATGGAAGAACGGGAAAAAAAACCTTGTCAAAGCTCATCGTATAAAGGGAGCCTGGTACGAAAAGGAATTCACTGGAGTTATAAAGTACAGTGAATCTACAAAACGAAAACAGATGCATGAGTGGGAAACAAAAAAAGCAGATATTCTAGAAAAAGTCCAGGAAATTAGATCAAAGCTTAACCGTAATGGAAAAGGAAGAAAAACAACAGCAAAAGGGCTCATAAACTATATTGTTGACACAGTACCAAAGCAGTGTAGAGGTCTCTTCGATTACAACGTTATTGAATATGAAGGGAAACTACAGCTCGATTTCAATTTGAATGATACTCGGGAAAAAGAATTTCTTTTAGGGATGGGGAAGACTGTTGTATTTACTGATAAAGATGACCTTACAACAAAAGAAATTGTGGAGATGTATGATTCTCGAAATATGATTGAAGAGAATATAAAATGGTTAAAAGACAGGTTACTAATACCGGTAAAACCTGTGTATGTCAGAAAGGATGTGAAGATCAGAGCTCATGTATTTCTATGTGTAATGGGGTTACTGCTCCACAATTATTTACTTCATTTAATCGATGATCCGAACCTAACAATTCAAACGTTAGCCAATAATCTTGAGAAAATAAGACTGGGATTAATATATAACAGAAAAGAAGATGAAAATGCAGAATTTGTTATAGAAAAGATGAACAAGGAAGCGGCTGAAATTTTTACGAAACTTCAACTTGGAGAATATATCCCAAGTTAAGGTGGCAACTTAATTAATTTTTTATTATACTGTAAATAATCATAGCTGAGAGCCTTTGTTTCCCAACATCTTAGAAAGTCCGGATCAATTCAAAATATGCAGTCACTGCAATTCATACAGTCACCAAAACCGGTTCTTACACTGTAAAATCGCTACTTTAATTATTTTTTAATGAAAAAATTTGGGAGCCAGCCATTAAGAAGTTTTTTTCTTGAGGACTACCTTTATTCTCTTATTCCTTCGAAAAAATTCCCTTAACTCCTCCAGCGATAAGAGCTGCTATATCTTTTAAAACAAAGATCTGCTTAAAGCCCTTTGGAAGAGCGATATATTTCGGGCTCCATACGGGATTGAATTTCTCTTTAAAATCCCGGAGGCCTTTATAATTGTAAAAGTGTTCTCCATGGGTAAAAACAAAAGAGCCGATTTTATTCCAGATAGGGGAAAACTGTCTCTTTTCGAAACCTGAGAGGGGGGCCATTCCAAGGGAGAAGTGCTTATAACCGTTTTCTTGCCCC
>JAUPKV010000294.1 GCA_030837265.1 Methanobacteriota archaeon | reverse complement strand
CGTGTGCTCTTCCGATCTGAAGAAAAAACACATGTTGGTGAATTTCAGACACTTTTACTCAAGTTTGATCCCCAGCAGAGAAAAGAACTGGAAGAAGGGGCCAAAGAGGTAGAAGAGGAATTGTCCGGACGCAAATGATTCCCAGTTCAGGCTCCAACCCAGAGCACTAAAAGAATATGAACTACAATAAATAGCGGTACCAGGAATTTGAATAGAGGTTTACGGGTTTTATGCCTGAAATGCTGCATACCTGCCCATGCGCCTATTGGCCCGAAGAAAGCCGCAATAAGCAGGTACTGCTCTGAAATTCTCCATTTTTCTTCTTTCGCCTTGGATTTGTCTATCCCATACAAAGCAAAAGAAAATACATTAAGAACAGAGTAAATAATTGGGAAAAGAAGATGAATACTATCAAACATAAAGTTACACTGCAATTCCGACTTATATCAGTTTCGGGTTCTGTAAAGTCTTCGGAGGATGGACATAATTATAGTTTTGAATAACAAATTTTCTTCAGATTTTGTTCTTTACTTTCACAATGAAGGCCGAAAGCATTCTCTTAAATGTCGGGTCGTCATGTGAGGTTATACCATAGTAGATGGGCGTTATGATCCCTACTGCAAGAAGAATTACATAAACGTTCACAGAGAGCATTTTAAGCAGAATTAATGGTATCGAAACGGTAATGCCAATTGCCGTATACTTAATAAGGATCTTTAAATTTTCCATTTTATTAACCCCGGCAAGGTTCAGAAGATATGCATTGTTCCAGAGCCATAAAATAATTCCGGTAAAACTAAAAAGGCCAAGGGCAAACTCAGGACTTCCGTAAGTTCCCCCTATAACCAATGTCGCGAGTCTTGAGATTAAGAGAATTATACTGAATGTAAACCAGGTTCCTTGTTTATCGAATACCATATAGAGGGCTGAAATAGGCGAAGAAAGGAAGACAAGAAATATCCATGGCACAAGGATCCTTATATATGTACCTGATAAGTACCAGCTTTCTCCCAAATAAAATGTAGATATTTCTTCCCCTAGAAGAAACAGGAGTATCATCGGGAATACTCCTATTAAAATTAACTTTTTGTAAACCTCTCCGACTATGGCTTTCATATTTCCAGGCTCTTTTTCGTTTTTCACTTCGCTGATTTTCTGAAAGAAAACCAGTTCTATAGCTGCTCCTAAAAGTACTATTGGAACATTTACTATTTGATTTGCAATAGAAAAGCATCCTGCAACGCTTTCCCCGTAATAATATGCAAGCAAAGTGATAGGTACCTGTAGCGAAATAGTGTTTACAAGTGTAGACCAGGAATTAAACAAAGGAAAATGCTTATATTGGACAGCCAACTCCTTCATTCTTTTCAGTGAGACTTTCCTGAAGACCTTTAAGTCTTCCCTTACGCCTTTCAGCATGAAGAAGTCTGCACATCCATATCCTGCGGCATATCCGGCTATCAGGCCGAAAGGAGATAAATTCCAAATGGGGACAGCTAACTGGAATACTCCGGTTGAAACGGAATTTATAACTTTTGACTCCGCTATGACTCCAAAACTTGTCTTTCTTGAAAGCCAGTAGTTCTGCGTGAAAAAAATGCCGCTAAAGAAAGTTATTGCTGGAATATAAATTAAGTATTTTGAGATTCCTGGAATATTGAGTAAATTTTCAATATTTTTTGGAAAAAATACCACTATTAGGGCTGTTAACAAAGATGTAAGAGTTACCAGTATTGCACAGAGGCAAGCAAGGTTTGCAGAATCCTCCTCTGTTTTTGGCAACATAATCGCAAATTGATACGAAAAAGTAGAGAAGATAATCAGTATAGTTGATAATGAAAAGAAAATCTGGGAAATTCCGTAATCTTCAGGACTGTAAATTCTGACAGTAAAAGATATAAGAAGTATGTTCAGGATCTGTGCAGTAACACTTCCGGATAAGAGTTTTAGTACATTGGCAAAAAAATTTGACGCTTTGTAAGATTCTGACTTTAAATCTTCATTTCCTCTCCGTGCTCCATCAAGAGTATCTAACTCGATTTCTTCAAGATGAGTGCATTGTCGGCCTTCAAGTGCCCTGGTATTAGGGCACCAGCCCATTAGCTTTCTTATATATTCGAGAGTCATAGTCATTACTCCACTCCCTTATTTACATTGTAGATCTCTGGAATGTAAGACCCACAGACCGGCAGATCTTCTTATTCTTCTTTTCCGGCATATATCTTCAAGAAAATATAGAAAAGATGCCAAGCAAAAGCCGGAAATCAACATCAACATCAACATGAATTTCCAGCCATACCAAGAGCCTAAATTACTAATGAATATTATTGAGTGTATTGAGTAGAGCTTAAAGTAGTACACTATGACTCCCAAAGAAAAGGCAGAAGTAAAAGTCAGGATAGATCCCCACCCAAACTGTGAAAATAAGAGACAGAGTAATATCGGGGGAAGTATGGAGAAGAAAGTTAGTATGGACGATGTTATTAATTCTCTATTATGGCGTTTGTTCAACCAATCGGAGAGTAAAACCGGAGAAATTCCAGAATCTTTTCCTCTGGACCGGGTACTTACTTCTAAACGTTTAGGGTGGATAGTATGTAAAATTTCAAGTGAATTTATATT
>JAUPKV010000293.1 GCA_030837265.1 Methanobacteriota archaeon | reverse complement strand
CCTAGCGAATGGGAAACTATGCGCCTGCGCCTTGACATTAACGAAGAAGAATTCCGGGCAAACGGAGCCAGGCTGGTAGAACCAGGCTGGAGATGGTATTATCCCTATAATGCCCCTGAAGACCGCCTTTTCCCCGAACTAAAAGAAGACGAATCCCTCAAAGTGAAAAAGAAAGAGATGCTGGACAAAGAAACCCAGCCTCCAGGCCGCTACGGGCAGGGAAGACTTATAAAAATAATGGAAGAGCTAGGGTTGGGGACAAAGGCGACCAGGCACGAAATTATAAGCAAGCTTTATTCAAGGGCTTACATCCATGGAAATCCAGTACAGCCTACAAACACCTCTTTTGCAGTTATCGATGCCCTTGAGAAATATTCGCCAACAATCACGAAACCTGACATGACAAAGTTACTCGAAGAAAACATGGATAGGATTGCAGAAGGTAAAACCAGAGAGGCTTCAGTCCTTGAAGAATCGAGGGAGATTTTGAAGCAGGTATTCTCGGAACTCGACAAAAATCGGGAGAATATTGTAGAATCCCTTCAGGCAGGCCTCAGGGAAGACAAAATCATAGGTACCTGCTCAGAATGTGGAAGCGAACTCATGATCCGGCGTTCGAAAAGGGGAAGCCGTTTCATTGGCTGCAACAACTATCCAAACTGTACCTTCTCCCTGCCCCTTCCAAAGAGTGGACAGATCGTAGTTACCGATAAGTTCTGCGAAACCCACGGGATGCACCATATCCGCATAATTAATCTGGGAAAACGTGCTTGGGACCTGGGTTGCCCGCAGTGCAATTTCGTTGAGTGGCAAAAGGCCCAGCAGGAAGAGCAGGCCCAGCAGCCGAAAAAGGAAAGGCCGAAGTCTATTAAAGATATCGAAGGTGTGGGAAAAGCTACCGCAGGGAAACTAGAAGAAGCAGGGATAAATAGCGTGGAAGCCCTAATAGAAGCTGATGCAGTTGAGCTTGCAAAAATTATAAAAATCAGCGTAAAAAAGATTAAAAATTGGCAGACTTCATGCGGCAACACTGTTGAAACTTCATGCAGCAATATTGAAACTGCTAAGAACTATTGAATTAAGGACTCTCAAAACATTTGAATAAATCATCCTGGAAAGTTTGAGAAGAAGCTAAAGAAGAAATATGGTAGAACGAGTCGAAATTTACCAGGCAACCCTAGAGGATGCAATTGAAATATTAGCTCTCCAGAAGCTAGCATACCAGATCGAAGCTCAAATCTACAATGACTGGACCATACCCCCTCTACTTCAGACCATTGAAGAGATCCGAAATGATTTCAATACTCACATATTCCTAAAAGCCATCAGCAAACACTCAATTATAGGATCTATACGTACGCGCACTATGGGCACTACTTGCTATATAGGTAGGTTGAATGTGCACCCGAAATGGCAAAATCGAGGGATAGGTACTCGTTTGTTGACAGAAATTGAGATTATGCACAGGAATATAGTCCGATTTGAACTATTCACCGGCTCGAATAGCATCAAAAACCTCCATCTATATCACAAATTAGGATATAAAGAATTCAGGCGGGAATCACTGAGCAGCAACATTGAGCTTGTATACCTGGAAAAGGCTGCTATTGATTAGCAGGAATAGATAGAGGCTAGTGTCATGACAATTTGATTATAGTTGATAATTACATCCACAATCTTTTCAGACAAAGACAAGCAAAGTTGTTTCTCTTTTGTCCAAAAGAGATATTCGATACATCTTTCGTTCGCCCCTCAGATTAAGGCTTCAAGTATTGAATCTTCAGTTAATTATTGAAATTAGTGCTATTGAAACTTTCCTTTTTGTGAGAAAAATATTTCACACATCAATATTTTTATGTATTATTGAAGCGTATTTAATGTACTCCGGGTTTACTATCACAAATATCCTCAGGAAAATGCTATTCAAATATAATATTATTAAAATATAATAATCGATCGTTAAGATAGATCTGCATAGTTATTAACAAGCTCACCTAAATCAAGCTTACCTGATAAATAAATCCACCTGACAAAATATGGGTAACAAGCAAATCTCTAGATAACCTAACTTATATATTTCAACTATTGCCTAGTCAAACCGATAATTCTCTTGATTTGTTAATTCAACTTCCACTGTAATTTGTTCAAAAACGCCTATTAACAGTCGGTTGATCCTAGCTGACTTATAAATTAGATAGCCTGGTTGTTAAAAATGGTTGTTGATACTAATATCTGCGGTATAAAAGTAGGAGATCGATATCCTTCTCATGTAATGGGTGTTATTAACCTGAGCCCAGAGTCTTTTTATGAAGGCTCGGTTGTAAGCTCAGATTCCGCACTTGAGGTTGCCCTGAAAATGGTTGAAGATGGGGCAACTTTCCTGGATCTGGGAGCCCGTTCAACCTGGCGCTACGCTGAAATGATAAGCAGAAAAGAAGAACTTGAGCGTATTCTGCCAGTGCTCGAAACCTTGGAAGGCAATGTGGATGCCGTAATTTCCGTGGATACGATGTTTTCTGACATTGCGGAAGAAGCTCTAAAAAGAGGAGCTCAAATTATAAATGATGTTTCCGGTTTTACTGCAGATCCTCAAATGATTAAAGTGGTTGCAGACTATGGATGCCCTGTTATTGTTATGGCTTCCAGAAAAGTCCCTGGAGATCCCCTGGGTATGGATTCCATCATCGAAGCACTCGATTCCATAATACAGGCCGCTGAAGCTGGAGGTGTCGCTCCTGAGAAACTCATACTCGATCCTGCAATAGGTAGATGGACAGATGAAAAGCTTCCAATATATGATTTTGAACGTTTGAAGATTTTCGAAAAACCTTTACTTGCAGCACTTTCAAGAAAATCATTCATTGGAGAAGTGCTTAAC
>JAUPKV010000292.1 GCA_030837265.1 Methanobacteriota archaeon | reverse complement strand
TGAAATGCATAGATGAATGTACTAACAGATCCATTATCTACATGGAATGATATGAGATAAAATCGGAACCGGATCAGACGAATTTAGAATAAAACCAGAATAAAGTCGAAAGGAAAATAGAGCCTAAAAAAGCAGGATAGATGAAATTAGATGTTTAATTCTGAAAAAATACCATTCAAGGGAAGAATTATAGATATAACAGTTCCTATTTCTCCTTTAACTCCCATCTTCCCCGGAGACCCTGAGCCTTCAATTGAAAGCTCCTGCACCATTGAAAAGGACGGATGTGCGGTATCCAGGCTAATTTTAGGAAGCCATACGGGGACGCACGTTGATGCTCCTTCTCACATTCTGAAAGACGAACTCGCTGTTGACGATTTAAATTTGGAAAACCTTATGGGTCAGGCGGTTGTTCTGGATTTTTCTCAAATAAATGGAGCATTGACAGACTCTACTCTTGATAAGGCATTTAATGACCTGGGGATCGATGAAAGTGTTTCTATTCTACTCCTCAAGACAAAGTCTCCTTTCGAGAAAGAAAAAAGCTCCAAAACCCCCGACTTTCAGGCAGGAGAAAGCGACAAAAGAAGTGAAAATGAAAAGTTCCCTGAAAATTCTGTTTATCTTGAAGCAGGCGCTGCAGAATGGATTGTCCGTAACGGGTTCAAAACCGTTGGAATTGACAGTTTTTCCGTTGACAGCTTCTATTCTGAAAATCTGCCTGTTCATCACATATTGCTTTCAAATAACGTGAACATAGTGGAATGCCTTGACCTGAAATCAGTAGAAACAGGAGTTTATTTTTTCCTGTGCTTGCCCCTGAAAATTGAGGGTTGTGACGGTGCTCCTGCAAGAGCATTATTGATTTCTGACTCTTGATTTTTTTTCTGACTATTCCTGAACATGGCAGGTTCAAAATCAAAGATCTGAGTCATTGTCGGTAATAAATCTGTTAATCTTTTTTTAATTACTGTTTATCTGTTATGCGCTCTGGTAGCATAATTTCAAGTTCCCTTATTATTGCTTTTTTTAAAACTATTCCAGAGACAACCTCCGTGCCAATATAGAATAATTTTTAATATATTATACATATTGCATACATTAAAAAATATGTAATAAGTACAAACCACTCAAGAAATTATGAATTCATTGTAGAATTAAGAATGGTAGGATGTGAGAAAATATGCTCAAAGATTACAAAATTATTAAGGAGAGACACATTCAGAATATTATAGCGTATAACTCTAAAATACTCGGACTTGGAAAAAATTTTGGAGAAGATCTTGTACTAGTGGGTAAGGAAATGAGGCAGGATGATGGAAGAAGGTTAGATTTATTATTCCAAGATAAAAATTCGAATAAAGTATACGAGGTTGAAATTCAATTAGGTCGACTAGACGAGTCACATTTATCGAGGGCTATTGGTTACTGGGACGTTGAACGGAAAAAATATCCTCGTTATGAACACACTGCAGTTGTTATAGCAGAAGATATTGGAGACAGAATGCTAGATTTAATAAAGTTGTTTAAGGAAGAAGTTCCAATTATTGTGATCATAATGACTGAATCCAAAAAAGAAAACGAAAAAGAAAATGAAATCGGTTTGGAGTTTGAGATAAAAGACTTGAACAAGAGTAATGATACAGAGAATGATAACGACAGTGCCGTAAAGGATGAATACGAACCTTTTGAGGAATCTGACATATATTTTGGGGAAAAGGAAGTATCAAAGACAGCAAAAAAGATAGTTGATAAAATATATGATTTTCTAAAAGATATCGATTCAAGTATGAAAATTTACTATACAAAGAACTACATAGGATTTAAGAAAGAATACAATGATCAATTTGTATTGATTGAACCAAGACGTGCTCAAGTAGAAAAATCTACATCAAAACAGTCAAAAGAAACAAACACAAAATTTAAAGTGAGTAAAGAATCCGATAGTTTTGTGTTTATTGAAGTGCAGAAGAATGAAGTATTATTAAAGCTTGTGTTAAATCAGTCAAGTGAGACAGAAACGAAGATTAAAAAATGGGGTTTCAGTCCGGAAGGGTACCAAAAAAAACGCGGGCAGTATCCAATTAAAATTTCTGAGAATAATTTAAAAGAAAAGAAAAAAGATTTGATAGGTTTACTCGAAATGACATGTAAACATAATATAAAAAATTAACAATATTTGAGCAGTTGATGAATAAAATCAAGAGTGTTCAGGTTAGTCGAATTGTTGTAATTAAAACAATTAAATACTTTTTATTTTATCTACGGAATTGATAATATTTGCATTCATACCCCGTTGCTTGCAACAAAATAAATGCTACTTTCAGGGCTTAAAGTCTTCATTTTCAGAACCGGGCCATTGTATGCCTTGTACCGTTGTATGTAACCATCTCAAAAAGGAATTCACCTGAAACAGGGTATTCTATTACAACTGCCGTGCTTTCGAGAGTTAAGGATGTTTCATTGATTTCCTAGCTGCCGGCTGGCACCCATATGCCATCTGAGTTTTCTATGCCTTTTATGAAATGGACCGGCTCCCCTTCAAGAAATACTCTCTTTTTAACTCCGCTTTTGTACTGGTAAATAAGGGTATTACTCTCAGGGACCCATTCTGAGTCCGTCAGGTTGCCGTTGCATTCCTG
>JAUPKV010000291.1 GCA_030837265.1 Methanobacteriota archaeon | reverse complement strand
AAGCAATAGATTAGTTCGGTTAATGTTTTTCACTTTTTATAAAATCACGCTGATCATAAGACTGAAATATTTAAAAAAATAAGCGTTTGAAATAGGAAATTACTAAAAAGCATTGAAGATATATTAGCTACACGGAATTTCAATAAACCCGTGATTTCATGGTTGTATAATATCTTTGTATTAACAATCTAGCTGAGCTGTGGTTTTTAGAAATCCTATGAGATATAATGTCTTTAACATGTTTTGCTGGAAATATTATTCTCTAAAAACAACTGAAAAGAAAATATTCATTCTATATTCAAAACCCCCTAATGAAAATCCAGAGAATATAGGAAGTGTAAAATTGAGGCATGGCAAATTTTCAATTTTGTTTATTTCAGTTATTTTGCTTATGATAATGTGCACTACTGCAGGATCGGCTGCTGTAGAAGCGCTAAAGGGAAATGAGCAGGTAATCACCGAGGCTTTCGGAAACCAGATTAATCCTGTTATTTCAGGGAACTATATTGTTTGGCAGGATGAAAGGAAAGGAAACTCGGATATTTACATGTATGACCTTTCTGTCGGAAGAACTGAAGTTCCACTTTTTTCAGGCGCGAAGGATGAAATGGAACCTGCTATTTCTGGAAACCGCTTAGTTGTCTCGGATTATAAAAGAGGCGAGCCTGATATTTATTTGTATGATCTTAGCTCAAAAACCCAAACTCAGATCACTTTTGATAGTTCTTCCCATACGGAGCCTGCAATATCAGGCGATAAAATTGTCTGGACAGATCGGAGGAACCAGAATACAGATATTTACATGTACGACATTCCTTCCAAAAAGGAAACCCGAGTAACTATGGATAAAGCCGATCAAACCCAACCGGCAATATCCGGAAATATCATTGTCTGGAAGGATACCCGGAATGGGAATGGCGACATTTATATGTACGATATCAGTACGGGTAAAGAAAGTCCTGTAGTTACGGATCCTGCAGAACAGTCAAACCCGGCTGTCGACGGCAACTATATCGTATGGGAGGACAGAAGAAACGGAAACCTTGACCTTTATATGTTCGACCTCTCGACAGGAAAGGAAAAACCAGTCGACACAGATCCTTCCGTCCAGAAAAATCCTGCAATATCAAATGGAAGAATAGTATGGGCTGACGGAAGAATTAAAGGGACAAATATCTTCATCTATGATATAGCTACAGGGCAAGAAAAAACAGTATCTACTGCTTCGGAATATGAGAGCAATCCAGCAATTGATGGAAGCAAAATAGTCTATCAAGACAAACGCAAAGGTACTATGGACATATATCTGTTTACAGGAGAAGATAAAGGAGCAGAGAGAGAAAATAAAGGAGAAGCTCAATCAGGTGCAAAAACGCCAATTGGAATTTACCCCGCAGCAACTGCTATTGTAGCGGCATATCTTGTTGCAACTGTGGGAGAAAACAGAAGAAGAAAGATATGATCCTGCAGTAAGTGCAAAATCTTTGATCAAAATGGACATTATAAAAAACTCAATAAATAAATAGAAAGTGAGAATATAACCTCACATGGACAAAAATTACAAACAGATTCAAGAACTTAAAATTAGAAAAATGAGCCGGGAAGAAGCTGAATTCGCAGTTGAAATGGCAGCTGCCGAAGGCTGGAATCCCGGCATCTATGATGGAAAGCTTTTTTATGAAACAGACCCGGAAGGGTTTTTTATTGCTGAGATTGCAGGAAAGCCAATAGGCTGTGCTTCTGCTGTTGCATACGATGACTTTTTTGGATTTTTAGGTTTTTATGTTATTATACCTGAGTTCCGCAACTCAGGAATCGGGATGAAACTGACCAGGAAGTGCCTGGAATATATGGGAGAGAGAAACATCGGACTTGACGGGGTTGTAGAAAACGAAAAAAAGTATCAGAAAGTTATGAAATTCAAGTCTTATTACAGCAACCTGCGGTTTGAAGGCATAGGTGGAGGAGAAGTTCCGGCAGGCCTTGTAAAAATCTCGGAAGTTCAATTTGAAGACCTGCTTTTTTATGACCGGAGAATGTTTCCTGCCCCTAGAGCCAGGTTTCTCAAGGAATGGATCAAACAGCCCGACTCATTTGCTTATGCAAAACTTGAAGCCGGACAGCTTAGAGGATATGGCGTTATAAGGAAATGTCGCAAGGGATACAAAATAGGACCGCTTTTTGCCGATGATCAACCAACTGCGGAAAATATATTTCAAGCCCTTAAAGCATCTGTTCCTGGAGAGACTATATATATGGATGTTCCGGAACCAAACAAAAATGCAATGAGAATTGCTGAAAAGTATGGGATGACCAGGGTTTTCAAAACTATTCGTATGTACAGCCAGAAGAAACCTGACATGAAGCTTGAAGGAGTCTACGGGGTTACAAGCTTCGAACTTGGCTGAAGACGAGAACTAAAGAATAATATATTGCACAGTTAATATTTGATATCCCTTTTGTGGTGCTCGAATCGTTCTTCCTAGGCTGGGGCTGTTACACAAACCTGTTTAAGATTT
>JAUPKV010000290.1 GCA_030837265.1 Methanobacteriota archaeon | reverse complement strand
TAAAGCCTTTTTCATCTTTTATAATTTTATTCCACATTTAGATCACCTCAGTATACAGTGTAATAAGTGCTTGCAGCAAGTGCTGGCGGCATTGTTCTATCAAGAGTGAGGACTGCCCCCTCTGGCGGTTTTACCTGTATTTCAACCTTCTCATTTGCTTGAGGTTCAGCGTTAAAACCTGTAGCGGTTAAGTCCATTATTATCTTATATTTTTCACCGGACTCGATAAGATTACTTGCACCACCGTTAGAGATTATAACTGAATAACTCCAAGCTGCACTATCTTCATCTGCAGTTACAGATGAAGTATTATTTGTAAAGGTAATTATTGTTTTATCAAGATCTACAGCTGTTCCACCAGCAGTGTTTGAAATATAAAACGTAATTGCAGTTGCTTTAGCAGCTCCTCCAGTCACAATAACATCTCCGGAAGGAGAAAGACTGCTGCTTGCCTGTGTTACACCAGTATGTACAACTTCCTGGCTTTTCTGGGTTGTAAAGAACCCCGCTCCCAACATGACGTAACTGAATACTGCAGCTACTACTACAAAGGCTATGAGCACAATTGCAGCTTCAAGCCCAGTAAATCCTTTATCGTCTTTTAAGAATTTTGTATACATATTTACCCCCAAAGTAAAGTTTTTTACTTTTTTCAAAGTCTTTTACTTTCCAATTAAATTACGTCTTACTTATTATATATATTTATCCTATTTAACTCAATTTATTTAGATAGTTTTTAAAATTTTGTTTAGATAACATGCATTAAATTAGCTTTTTTAAGCTATTAAATGACAAATAAACTCATTTTAAAAGCTATTTTATTAAATCTGCTTCGACATAAAGATCTAATTTTCTATAATTTTTTCTCGAAGCACATAAATTTATTACCAAACTTTACTCACTCCAATGTATAATTATTTTTATAATTAAATCCTGGTTTTTAGGTGTATTCAGGAATTAAAACCTTCATTTAATTCAACCAGTCATAATTATAAAAGTTAATTAACTATAAATAGATTTCTTAATTGTTAACTATATAAATTTAATTACTTAGTGGTGGATTTGCAGATTCATTCCCCCGTCCAGGAAAGAATATTCTGAAAAAAAGAGTAGATTTTCGGGAAAAGTAAATCAGTAAGAGGTCAAAGAATTAAAAAAAATAGACATTTTTTAATGAGAGTAATTAATTAGGAGCGGATACCAAATCTTAAATGGAGTTAGAGAACATCAAATTTTCAAAAAAAATGGTTTTGGGATGAACTCTTATCAGAATTTCCCACGACCAAGTTCAGCATGAGCACGGGCAAGGTGTCCGGCAGCCTGGGCACCGATTAAGGAAATCTCTCCAGCAAGCACTGCAGCAGCTACTATTTCTGCAAACTTTCGGGAATTTTCTCCGGGAACATCTCCGGCTCCTGCAACATTTAGTATATTAAGACAATCCCTCTGGGTACCAAGGCCAGTGCCTCCCCCAACAGTTCCCACTGGAAGGGCTGGGAGGGTAACAGAACAGTGGATTTCGTCATATTTCGTAAATTCCATGCTGGTAATTGCAGTGCTGCCTTCAACGACGTGAGCTAAGTCCTGTCCGCAGGCCAGGTAAATGGCAGCAATGACATTTGCAGCATGGGCATTGAAACCAAGTGCTCCTGCTCTTGCCGAACCTAGCATACTTTTGCTGTAATTTACTTCAAACATTAATTCAGGGGTACATTTAAGGGTCGTGCTGACAATTTCTCTTGGGATAGTTACTTCAGCCACAACAGTTTTCCCCCGCCCAAGAATAGTGCTTATTGATGCCGGTTTTTTATCAGTACACATATTTCCCGACAGGCTAATGGGCTGTACTCCGAATTCATCTTCTATCAGGTGCATTACTGCATCAGTTGCTATAGTCACCATGTTCATTCCCATGGCATCTTTTGTATCATATGAGAACCGCAGGTGAACATAGGTGCCTGTCACGAATGGTTTAACGGAAATTAGCTTGCCAAAACGAGTAGTCTGCTCGGCAACAGTCTTCATCTGCTGAAACGACTCCGGACGTTTTACCCATTCATAAAACTTTTTGGCTCTGTCCAGGCTTTCTAGCTTAAAAACCGGCGCGCGGGTCATTTCATCTTCAAAAATCCTGACGTTTGCTCCTCCCGATTTCGTAATTACCGAGCAGCCCCGGTTTACACTGGCCACAAGTGCTCCTTCGGTTGTGGCAAGAGGTATATAAAACTCAGAACTGGCATATTCCCCATTAACCTTCAGAAGCCCGGCAATTCCAAGGGGAACCTGAACTGCACCTATCATATTCTCAACATTTCTTTTCGTTGCAAGTTCCACATCAAGGGAAAAATTCTGAATATTTTCGAATTCGAGTTTTAAAAACTCCTGTATAGCAAGCCTTCGAATTTTTACTGCCGTATACGGATCCGCAAAATCATCAATCTTGCGAAGGGCTATATCTCCGTCAAGTACTTTCTGTAAAAGAATTTTCTCATTCTCGCTCAGTTCGTAGTTTTCTTGAACCATAAAATCACCTTTAAACATTAATGCCTAAGATTCCCGAGTTCCGCTTCCCGAGTTCCGCTTCCCGAGTTCCGCTTCCCGAGTTCCGCTTCGGGAGCACGGTGTCCTTTTCGGTCGCTACGCTCCCTCAAGAGGACTATTCAGAGAATTTATAACTTAATTTTTCTTCTAAGCCGCTATTTTGCTTAATGAACTTATTTGTTTGCATTTTTTTTGCTTATAGATTGAACCCAAAGCAACATTATTCGCATCCTTTACGGAGATTGTCACG
>JAUPKV010000289.1 GCA_030837265.1 Methanobacteriota archaeon | reverse complement strand
GCTTCGTTAGAGCCTGCAGCCACAGGTCGTAACGCCAGATTGACTGTAGTGAAGTCACCATTGGTTTTGACCCGCAGCCCCGAGCGGAATACCGGCTCTTTACGTACCACTGCTATGTGCAGGGCTGTGATCAAATCCTGCTTCAATCCCTCGCGGGCCGTTTTCAGGATATTATTAGGACCAGATTCACCAGAAGCTATTTCCAAGTACATGCCGGTACGACCATGAACATAGAGGATATCTCCACTTTTGTTTACAAGTACGCCGACAGAGTTGTAATGTTGGTGACAATAATTGATTAGATAATGTTTTGGGATGGGCTCTTTTTTAAATTTTTTGTAAAAATGCAATTTTAAGTCTTTAAGTAAAAGGCTTGGAGTAAAGTATGGTTATAGTAAATCGAGTTGATGAAATAGTCAGACTCACAGAAAAATTCCATACAGATGATATGGGACGTGATATGGAGTTTGATACATTAACAGTTTGTCCAGATTTTTGTCAGACAGAAACGAATATTCCCTCAAAGCTAAAGCAGGAAGGACATCAGTACTTAGCATAATGAAAATGGCAGGTATCCGGAATTCCGTATGAATTGTATTTATAATTATCGATAATTATTTTTTTAATGTGGATAAAATCAACTGAAGTTATTTAGAATTTATGGACATGAGAACATGCTAATTTTTATTTAAAGAACTCTTATCATTTTGTCGGAATAATATGGCCGAAGATACGATAAAATCTAAAAGTTATAAAGAAAGAATCAAAGATGTAATAATCCGTATTTTTGATTTTAGTAAATTGTTTCTTCTCTTCTGATACTATTTGTAACCACTTTTCTAAAAGAGATAATAGCTCAGCATTCGAAGACCCTTCCATGACAATTAAATTTTTCTTTAAATTAATTATATCGTTTTCAAAATTTTCCAAGTTTTTGGCTTTACTAAGATTAGTTGAGGCATCAAGATCATTTTTCGCATATATAGACAAGTCTTCTAAATCTCTTAAAATTTTACTGGATTCCTTTGGCAAAATTCCTTCAAAGGAAAACATGAACGAAATCGTTTTTGAAGAGTTAGAGATCGTATTTATTGATTCCGACTTACTCAAATCTTGGAGCATTAGTTGTAACAGAGCATTGAAAGCTGCTTTTCTCTGTGCAGGCCGTCTAATAAATACGAATTCGATTTCAGATATTCCTTTATCTCTATCTATTTCAGTCAACAACAGTAAAAACTTAGTCAAATATGGAAGAGGATAAATAATCATTTCATCCCAATATATGGGCGAGTTTTTAAATAATTTAAATTGACTGCTATTAGTATATTTGGACCTTGTATATTGTATCAAATGTGGGAATATATAGAATAACCGAGAATAACATATTAAAAAACTTATACTTTCTGCAATCCCGCCAGCAGTGCCTATAGTAAAACTGCTGAAAACACCTCCAATAATGCTAAAAATAATACAATTCCCAACACCAAAATCAGTATTTGAAACAAATTTTTGAACAATGCTAAGAGAGATGCCGAAAGTAATGCCGAAGATAATGCCAATATTTATGCCAACACCAATACTCCCTAAAATGATTCCAGCTACGCCTCCGGCAATTCCAAAAATAATGCCTAATCTTTGATGAAAATAAGCTGACTAGAATAGAGCAAGTCTTTAACACTATAACAGAGAAATTGCCTCCATTATCAATAGGGCACAATTAACGCTTGTTTCTACATACCTGCTTGAAATCATCCTTACGTTTTAAGATATTAAGTAAGGATTTTACTACAACCTTTATACTTAGAAAGTTCGTATTTAGAGCCTATCCGAAAAGTCATCATCAATTTAAAAATAGGAACATATATTCGGATAGAGACCTATTGTAATTTTAACAACATCTTATTATTGACTTCTTCAGAAAGCACTTAGAAATTAGGGGTTATGAAATGATCAACGTTGCAGTACTCGGAGCCTGTGGCAGGCTGGGCTCTTTAATTGTGGAAAATATTACCCTTTCTACTGGTATGCAGCTTGCTGCTGCCTTTAGTACTAGCAGCTTTGGAAAGGATGCAGGGAAATTTGCCCGTGTGGGAAATATTAGAATCCAGATGTCAGATGTAAAAGATCTAAGGTCTGTGCTGAAGAAAACCCAAGCTGATGTCCTAATTGACTTTACAGTAGCAGGTGCAACTGCAGTAAATGCTCCAATAGCTGCCACATGCGGAGTAAATCTCATAATAGGTACCACAGGCTTGACAAAAGAACAGCGAGCGATTATCGATGAATCTATCCTCGAAAATCAGGTAAGGGCAGTTGTTTCACCCAATTTTTCCATAGGTGGTAATGTTTTTTTCAAGATATTAAGGGAAGCTGCAAAGTATCTTGCAGACTATGATGTCGAGGTCATAGAAGCTCACCATAACCAGAAAAAAGATGCCCCAAGCGGGACTGCACTTCGGGCAGCCGACGTAATCAGTGAGGCTGTTGGCGGAAAAAAGTATGTTTATGGAAGGGAGGGTATTGCGACACGCGGAAAGGAACTAGGCATTCACGCTATCCGCGCAGGAGATATTGCTGGAGATCACACAGTCTTATTTGCAAGCAATTCGGAAAGAATTGAAATCAAGCACACTATTCACTCTCTTCAGATCTTTGCCAAAGGTGCAGTCCGTGCAGCCGAATGGGTATGCTACCAGAAGCCCGGAATTTATTCAATGGATGATATACTCAGCTTGTAAAAATATTGGTTGTCCATCAATAATGGTTGATACTTATCAGGTAATTTTATTGCATCCAGTTTTGACTTTTCGGATAGGCTCTTAGTACAATGTTTCTGTATAGAACGTTCGTATTTTAAGCAAAAAAATCACTTATTTTTTATCATATTTTTGAATATTCTTTAATAAACATGAACTTTTTAATATTTTGTTCGTATTTCATCTAATCTAGATTGTCACATTTTTTGAATTTACGACATCTTAACAGGTTAAAACGCCTCAACCGTGAGAACCTTAGTTCCACTCCAAAGACAAGACCATTTCCATAACTACCCTATAGTAACAAAAATTATAATATCGCTAAATTTTAAGAAAAAGCCTGAAAAACTGAATAGATAACCCTTAAAAACAAAAATAGCAACCTTTTTAAGGTTTAACGTTACTCGATGTGCCTTTTTTAACGAATCTTATCGAGAAATTTATATCTGCTGAAATGTCAAAACGACTCATTAACTAATTTTAGTGTCTAGATGTTTTATGTATTCAACCCGATCATGCTTCTAAGTTTTAAATCGATTGCGACTACCTGCTGTTGTAATTAATTGTAAATTTTTGCAGTCCCGCAAGATATTAAAAAGACTCGAATTAGAAATTTGTAATTCAATCAATATTTGTTCCTTAATTAAAGTTCCTTAAATATTATATTATTTAAATATTAATATCCTTATGAAATATCTGAATTCGGACTCTGATGTCTGATTTTTTGATTGATTTCAGTCAATTGCAAGCGTAATTAGTGGCAACTTTGGCAATTTCAAAGATATAAAGTCTCTAATCTAAAAGTGGCAGATCAAAGATTTTGACTCACAAAAGACAAAAGGAAGGTAATCTACATGGCAAGCACCATCAAGCGAGGGATTCAATCCCTCTGCATCATATTATTGCTGTTGATCTGCTGTGCGCACGCTGCGCAGAACGAAGATCATCACGTTAAGAATATTGTTCTGGTGCACTGCGCCTGGGCAGATG
>JAUPKV010000288.1 GCA_030837265.1 Methanobacteriota archaeon | reverse complement strand
GGAATAAATTAAACTAAAAACCCATAACTATAGAGATTCCAACGTTTTCTCATACAACGTTGGGATTTTGCTTATGCGAGTGTAAGCCCAATTGTTACACATCATATCAGAATTTTCTTGATTCCTTCTGTTAGTACGTCATTAAATGCAAAAATTCTATGACAAACACATAGGCACTTTTCTCGGGGTCTGTAGATACCGATTTAAATAAGTGTTACTAAACGGAAAATATAAATTTTATGAAAATGGACTATGTCCGTTGTAGAATCTTAAGTCAATTGGGAGTTTAGTAAATCTTTAATATATCGGATATTGCAGATATTTTGCAACTTTGTATATAATGATCAAATCTCGTAAGTCCTTCATATAATGAAAACTGAATTAAGTCTCAAAAAATGCCTAATGATAACGATTAAACCTTTTACCTACGAGGATTTGCCCATACATTTTAAATAAAAAGGTTATTAATCTTGTTCTTCTGCTTAATTGTAACTAAATTTTGTTCATTACCGATAAGGAAGTCAATAATGGCAATTATAGGCAAACCGATCGAAATCCTTTTAGTTGAAGACAATCAAGGCGATGTTGGATTAATCGAAGAAGTGCTTGAAGAGATTAAAATTAGAAATAAGCTCCATGTTGCAGAAGATGGAGAAGAGGCTATGCTCTTTTTACATCGTGAAGGGAAGTTTTCAGGTTTCCCTCGCCCAGATATAATTCTTCTTGATTTGAATTCACCAAAAAAAGATGGGCGTGAAGTTCTCAAGGAAATAAAGAAAGACAACAATCTTCGAAGTATACCTATAGTCGCTTTAACTTCTTCTAATTCTGAAAAAGACATAATTAGGTCTTATGATCTTAATGTTAATGCCTTCATCACTAAACCTCTTGACCTTGATGAGTTCATAAATGTAGTAAAATCAATTGTTAATTTCTGGCTTGAAGTTGCAAAATTACCTACTAAATAAGTCTTGATGGTCGGAGAAATGCAAAATGAATAAAAACATGAGAACATCCGGTATTGAAATAATTGGAGATGTGCCCTGGGGAACGCATTTCTGCCAGTTCTACCAGACCAAAGAAGACCTGTTGGATATACTTGTTCCTTATTTCAAAGCAGGACTGGAAAATAACGAGTTTTGCATGTGGGTTACATCAAAGCCTCTGGATGTTGAAGAGTCAAAAGAAGCCTTTAAAAAGGCTGTCCCTGATATTGATGTTTACCTAGAGAGAGGACAACTGGAAATTATTCCCTACACTCAATGGTATGTAAAAGATGGCTTTTTCAATTCAGATAGAATATTGAATGGATGGGTTGAAAAACTTAATCAGGCTCTGGCAAACGGCTATGAAGGTATAAGGCTGACAGGGGACACTTTCTGGCTGGAAAAAAAGGATTGGAATGATTTCGTTAGTTATGAGGAAGAAGTTGATAGAGTCCTTGGTAACTACAATATGATAGCTCTCTGCACCTATTCTCTCGATAAATGCAATGTAACCGAGGTCATCGATGTGGTCTCTAACCATCAGTTTGCTTTGATCAAAAGAGAAGGTGAATGGGGGCAGATAGGAAGTTCCAAACGTAAAGAAGCAGAAAAAACAGCATTTCAAGCCGCAAAAAATTGGGAATATACCATTAATGCAGTGCCAGATCTTATAGCCATACTAGATACCGAATATCAAATCATTCGTGTAAACAAAGCTATGGCAGCAAGGTTGGGAAAGGAGCTAGAAGAGTGTGTAGGATTAACTTGTTATCATGTTCTACATGGTTCGGATGAACCGCCTTCTTTTTGTCCGCACAGGCAACTGCTTGAGGATGGACTTGAGCATACCGTAGAAGTTCATGAAGACAATTTGAATGGAGATTTCATAGTAAGTGTCTCGCCACTGCATAATTCAGAAGGGAAACTCATAGGATGTGTTCATGTTGCTCGTGACATTACAGAACGCAAAAAAACAGAAATGAAGGTGCAAAAATCAGAAGAACAGTATCGAACTCTGTTTAATACGATGAACGAAGGCTTCTGTATCATCGAGATGCTATTCGATAAAAATGAGAAGCCTATTGATTATATTTTTGTTGAGACTAATCCAGCATTCGAAAAGCAGACAGGATTTAGCAATGTAGTCGGGAAAAGGATTAGAGAACTTATTCCCACCAATGAGGAGTATTGGTATGAGATATATGGCGAGGTTGCACTTACAGGTGAATCCATCCGATTTGAAAATTTTGTAGCAGCACTGCATCGCTGGTACGAAGTCTACACATACCGCATTGATCAGCCTAAAAGCAGGAAAGTTGCAATTCTTTTTAACGACATCACCGAGCGCAAAAAGGCTGAAAAGGCATTACATAAGGCTTTTGAGAACCTTCAAGTGCAATCAGAGGAGTTGCAAGCATCCAACGAAGAGTTACAAGCTCAGTCTGAGGAACTGCATGAAGCTTATGAGGCGTTGCGGGATAGTGAGGAAAAGTATCGCAACATTGTTGAGACAACCAATGAAGGTATATGGGTAATTGACGCTGAAAACAGGACTACTTATGTTAATAAAAAAATGGCTGAGATGTTAGGCTACAGTCCACAAGAAATGATTGGCAAATTAGGAATGGATTTCGTCGTAGAAGAAAAGAAGGTTTATTCAAAAATGCAAATAGAAAAGAGAAAAAAAGGTATCGATGAAGTACATGAAAATAAATTAGTATGTAAAGATGGCTCAACTTTATGGGCGTTAGCAAATTCTAAATCCCTTTTTGATAATTCTGGCAAGTTTACAGGTGTTCTTGCCATGCTTATTGACATTACTGAACGAAAGAAAGCAGAAGCGAAGTTGGAAGAAACGCTCGACAATTTAGAAGAACTAGTAATAGAGCGAACAACTCAGCTAGAGAAAGCATATAAATCTTTGAAAGAAAACGAAGGACGTCTCGCAGAGGCTCAAAGAATAGCTCATCTCGGAAATTGGGATTGGAACATTGTGACTAATGGACTATACTGGTCTGATGAAATATATCGTATCTTTGGACGTAACCCTCAAGAATTCGGTGCTACTTATGATGCATTTTTAAGTTATGTACATCCAAAAGACCGAGAATATGTTAATAATGCTGTCAATGAAGCTTTAAAAGGAAGGCCTTATAGTATTGACCATAGGATCATCTTAGCCAATGGGGAAGAACGCATAGTCCATGAACAAGGTGAAGTTATCTATGGTGTAAATGGTATCCCTATTCGAATGATGGGAACAATTCAGGATATCACAGAGAGCAAAAGATTAGAGGAAGCACTAGAGTTAGTAGCACGTTTGCCTCAAGAAAACCCCAATCCAGTAATACGCTTAAACCAAGGACTTATCGTTAACTATGCCAATCCTGCCGCCCAAGTGATGTTGACAGATTGGAGCAGTACTATAGATCAGGAAGCTCCTATAGAAATAACAGACATGGCTATTGCGTCTTTAGATGATGGTGTCCATCGTCAACTTGAATGCAACTACAGCGGTCACACGTATTTATTAAATATATCTCCATTCCCACAGACTGGCTATGTCAATCTTTATGCTCGAGATATCACTGAGCTCAAAAAAGCAGAAGAAGTATTAAAGTTAAAATTAGCAGAACTCGCTCGCTCAAACGCAGAGTTGGAACAGTTTGCATACGTTTCTTCTCACGATTTACAGGAACCCTTGAGAATGATATCAAGTTATTTACAGCTTTTACAAAGGAGATATCAGGGCAAACTTGACGATAAGGCTGATAAATACATATATTTTGCAGTTGACGGGGCTGCCCGTATGCAAAACCTGATAAATGACCTCTTGGAATTCTCTCGCGTAGCTACAAGAGCTAAAGAACCTGAGCCTACTGATTCCGAATTCGTTTTGAACCAAACATTGTCTAATTTAGAGTTATATATTAAACAGAATAATGCTGCTGTGTCTCATGATCCTTTACCTGAAGTATTGGCAGATAACACCCAGCTTGCTCAGGTATTTCAAAACTTGATTGCCAATGGGATAAAATTCCATGGTGAAAAGGCACCAAAAATTCACATTTCAGTTGAGAGAAAAGAGAAAGAATGGCTATTTTCAGTACAGGATAACGGAATCGGTATTGATCCACAATATTCAGAGAAAATATTCGAAGTTTTTAAAAGGTTGCACACAAAAGAAAAATATCCAGGCACAGGAATAGGGCTCGCAATTTGTAAGAAAATTATTGAAAGACATGGTGGACGTATATGGGTAGAATCTGAATTAGGTAAAGGTTCAACTTTTTATTTCACTTTACCAGTCAACGTGGGTGTTATATCCTAAAATTATTTAGCATATTCAAGAATTTAGGCATGTTTTGACTGAAGCAGAAAAATACATATGTTTTTAAAACCTGTGCATTTTCATAAAAATATAGTTTTGCAGGCTACTTCAAAGTACGAACGTTTTCGTATAAAACGTTCATATTTTGCCTATGCGAGTACAAACTTAAATATTACACATCTTATAGGAATTTACTTATTTCCTTCGATAAGTGCTGTATTAAATGCAAAAATCTTATGATAAACATATAGGCACTTATTTAGTGGTCTATAGATATCGATTTAAATGAGTGTTACTAAATGGAAAATATAAAGCCTTCTATGAGAAATGAACGACGGTATTTGTAGAACCATTAAGTCAAATGAAAGTTTAGTAAAAAAGAAAAAATAAAAATAAAATATATTTAAATTTTTTGAGTTTCTTTTTCCAATTTTAACAGACAATGTCATCATTGTCAAGTCTCTCATTTATATCACAAATGCTTCCATTTCAGATTTCAATTTGTTTGAAAGGCTTGCAATCTCATGAATTGAAGCTCCAATTTCTTGAATAGATGCACTTGTCTCTTCTGAAACTGCTGCAAGACTTTCAGCTTCTCTTTGGACTTCCTCAGTCATAACATTTCCCTCTTCGGAAGCCTTCACAACTTTCAATGAAATAATTGCCTGTTTCTCGATCGCTTTTGTGATGTCACTAATATCAGTTGTTACCTGAGTTGCATTTTTGATAATTGTATTAAGTGCATCAAGTGTTTTATTTACACTATTGACACCGTCA
>JAUPKV010000287.1 GCA_030837265.1 Methanobacteriota archaeon | reverse complement strand
AAGTCCAGGTGTAAGGCTGTGTGCCTGAAACAACGGTTCCTCTTATATCATAGGTTCCAGGAGTTGTTTGCTGTTTAAAGGCATAGAACCTGAGAGCATCGGAGTCAGCAACCCTGAAGTACAGCCCCTGTCCGATTTCCTGATCAGAGTCTCTGGTCAGACTGAATGTATCCTTATTGCTGATGGTAATGGTGGGACCGCTGATGTCTACATTATCGAGTTTGCCGAATTCATCGTCAGATTCGATCTTCATGGCGTTTGCGTAGTCAATGAGCCAGATAGCATCAATCTGTGCAATACTGTCAACTGCACCCTGGAATACCTGGTTTACGTGGACCTTCAAGACAGGAACATTGTCTTCGCCCTGCACGTCGTCAACTTCGCAAGTCCAGGTATGATCGCCAGAGTCAGTTGAGACGATCTGGTCATCCACATACTGTCCGTCCTTGTCTAATTCGAGCCAGACCTTATCACCGTCAACATCTACCTGCTTAGCCTGGAGAGAGTATCCTTCACCGAGGTCAAGGGTTTCGCCGGTCTTGAGAGTGTACTTGTCATCACTGTCAAGAACGAGCTTGGCAAGCTTGCTGGCGTCGTTGGATTTCAGTGGGATATACTTGTCTGCGAAGAAGCCAATCACGCTGTAGTTGCCCCAGTCGACATCTTTATTCTTGTATTCGTTCTTTCCGATTGTTGTCGTATATACTAACCCGTTCTCTCCTATAGTCCTGCCAGAAGTACCGGCAACATTCTTAATGGAAAGAGACTCAGTTGTTACATTGTCATCAATGTCGTAATAGAATGCTGCAAATTTGTTAGCATCCATTGTAATAGCTGTACCGTTATCGTATGTACTATTTGCAAGGATATCGGTTAAACTTGAGCCATTGTACACAGGACCGCGGATCTCAACTGTACTCGCTGCTGAGGTTGTATTATTATCATCAGCCATTGCGGCGGATGCAAATACAGTCAGAAGCATGAGAACTGCCAGTGTACTGGCTATGAATCTCTTCATTTTATTATTTCCTCCATATTTTTTAAGATCTATTATTATGTAAGAAGAATTATCGGGATCAATAATGAAAGGGGTTCACAATCCTCCATCAATCAGAATTAATTATTACGTCAATTGTCGAAGATAGCTTAGTTTCTCCTCATCCCGAAAATTGGTTTACAGCGTTTTATAAAATAGTGTCTTATAAATCTTTTTTGGTCATTGATTTCTGAAGTCTAAGGTCGTTTGGTATTTTTTCGATAAGCTTAGACGTCATTAGAAAATTAAACTCGTCAACTACTCAGAACCTCAATTATTCGAATATTGTACTAATGTTCGACAATTGTACTAATCTTCGACGAATGTACCAGAATCGTTATCATGTCTAATGAAGACTGAAAACTGAAGGTTATTGTGGTGAAAAATCGGGATCAACACTGCAAAATATTTTGAACCTTCCTCCATAGAAGAATGTGGCGGAACCTTCTTCCATAGGAGAATGTGGCGGGTTTTCCAAGTTTCTTCCATGTTTCCCGCCACCATAAATAATTTCAACTTTTGTTCAGTAAACATAAAAGTTTTCGTCCATTTTTATCCGGTTAATTTTTAAGAACGTATAATTCAGCTAACCTCTTAATGAAATTTGAGTTCGCAGTTCAACGTTCTTTTGCAGGTATATTTTGAATTTGGTGTATAGATCATCCACGTTAACTAACCAAGATGTCTCAGTAGAGTTTAAAATCAGTGAAGTAGGACTCAGATAACGAGACTAAACCCAAAACTTTGATAGTCCGGCAATACCTGATTGATGTTTTCCTAACGTTACCTGCAACATGGCTTGTGATTCAGTTTAAATGTCATATTGAAGGTTTCTTAAAAAAGTGGTAAGTTTACAGGAAAAGAATATCTGGAAGCAGTATTTCGATCATATTGGAATAATATCAATCAAACGATGGACTATCAAATTATTTAGGGTTCTTGAATTCCCACATTTCGATAAAACCATCAACCAGAGTATCAAGAAAGCTTTCTTTGTAGCATATAAGGAGTTCTGCAATCGCGGGAGGGTCAATGATTGTGAATTTACTTATCCTGCCGATTTTTTTCCTTTCAATTATTCCGGCTTTTACAAGTTTGTTCAGGTTCCAGGAAATAGTTGAAGGAGAGAGGCCAACAGCCTGAGAGAGTTCTCTGTTATTCAGATTAGGATTATTGAGAAGCTGAAGAAGGATGTGCCTGCAACCGGATCTTCTTAATAAAGACATTATTTTTCTCTCGGTTTCGCTTAAGCTTCTGTCTTTTACGAAATAACGTACATAATCTCCATCGTTCGAAGCCCTTATCAGATTTTTCTTTTCCAGATACTGAAGGTGGTACTGCAGGTTGCCAACTACCATTTGCAGCCTCCGTTCAAGTTCCCGGAAGTGAATACCAGGAGATTTTTTAATTTGTTCATAAATTCTCCTTCTAGTCTCTAATTCGAATTCCATTTTACCTTACTCTTTTGTTATCATGGAAAGAAAAAACAATGCAAGGACGACAAAATTGAGTAAACTTCCCCAGATTTCGGGGTATTCACCCGCTTGAGGGAAAAAAATATCTGCTGCATCCAAGAAATTCATCGTTGAATAAAATAAAAATGCTAAAGATAAAATACAAAGCTTCTTTCTACGCTCTCGAAGATATGCAAGAAGAGAAATAACAAAAAGGATTAGCGCTAATAAACTCGATACTAGTTGGATTATTTGTTCAGGTTCAGTCAGCATGGACTTCAGTTGCCTCCGTCGACGCATTACATTAGATTAAACATTAAAAAGTCAAGTTTTGAGACTCACTCCATAAAATATAAATTTGTAACTGTTTTTGGGGAATTTTATTAACTTTTTATATCTGGCCAAAATAATTTATCATACCACAATGAAGTATTTGAAATCTATGCCATGTTATTAATAATGCTTACACAAATAGGACTGACGCAGTTGAACAGAAAACAGCAACGCTAAATACTTAACTGTCTAAACTCCAATACTCACAATTAAATTGCTTGTACTTGATTTTGTACTTCAACTGCGTAAGTCCTATTACCCTTCCAAATAACTAACAAATCCAAAATAATCCTAATATTTATTAACATGCGCTATCAATTAATGCAACATGAATAAATATTTTGGATTCATCGTTTTCTTAATGTTGCTTTTGTTAATACTAGGATATTTCTTATCAATCAACAAATTAACACTTATTGCACTCGGCATATCATTCTTTTTATCAATAATAACTAGAGTATTATCCGCAAGGGCAGAGAAAAAAAACAAGAATAAGGATTAGAGTCAATTCGATTTTACAGAACTTTCGCTACACTGCCGAAAAGACCCACCAAAAAAGAATTTTTGCGGAAAAATTCCGCTTTGCGTAAAATCAGCTAATTGACCACTACTTTTTTCCCGTTGAATACTTTTTACATCCATTTCCTCAAAAAAACCCTGTAATCTGGATCTTTTAACCTGCAAATCCCGGTATTTTCTATAAGCTCAAAACCCTCATTCACGCTCTGATGTACCTGCTTTCCAAGGGAGCAGCTCATAATTCGGTCTTCGAGAAGCCCTTTTGCCATGGGATATTTGCGCCGGATCTCAAAGACGTATTTTCCATTTTCGACATAGCCTCCGAAAACATCATCTGCCCCTTTGTATTTCTCCTTGAACTTCTCAGCATGTACTTTGACCCAGACAGGGGGACCAATGTGTTTTTTGACGTTGGGAAGGGTACCTGAGATAAGTTCGAGCATAATTACGGTTTCGTTTTTCCCTGACCACACCCCGGTTTTAATCACGGAAAAATTATATTCACTTAAAAGGGCAGCTACCGCCTGCTCCATTTTATACAGCTGTGGGTAGAGCACATCCTCGACTACGTCCGGGGTTTTAAAGACGATTGCAAACTGTGCGCTTTTTCTGCTTTCAAGCCTTTTCAGAATTTCTCTGTCCTGAAGGGGCAGATGGGCTGCCGGGAAGAAGAAGCTGAGTTCCGGGCTTT
>JAUPKV010000286.1 GCA_030837265.1 Methanobacteriota archaeon | reverse complement strand
AGATAGTCTGCAGTTGTGTTGCACTCTTTTCAGCCTTCCATTCCTGGATAGTGCCTATTACGGCGTTGATCACAACTACAAGAAAAATGAAACCTGCATCCCTCAGATCATCCAGAAGGACGGAGATAACTCCAGCAATAAGAAGAATATAAATTAAAGGGCTTTTAAATTGATGAAGAATTATTTCTACGATTCCTGGTGGCTTTCTTGTCGGAAGGATATTTTTCCCGTATTCATGCAGTCTTGTGGCTGCTTCTTCAGGATTCAGGCCATTTGATGTTGTAACAAGTTTTTTAAATATCTCCTCAGCTTCCAGTGAATGCCATGGGGTGACTGTTGTAGGATGGCTTTTTGTACTATCTGGATCTGACAAAAGCATACCTAATACCTCTCTTTAACCCCTATTTGGATAAATAAACTCAGGTAGACGCTGCCTCTATTTCCTATCCTGAAGCTAATTTTGCACAATTTTTAGTTCTCAAAACAAATTATCCACCTTTAATTCTCTTCCCCAAGATATGTGCCCTTATTACAAATCCCTTTTTGATATATTTAGGGCTTTCGAGGTTGAGTTTATAAAACCAGAAATACTAAACCTGCAACTATCATGACCCCTTCGGAAGTTGGATTTTGCTTCCAATATCTTTCTTGCACTTATTATGCGAACAAGACTTTCAGGCGTCAAGATCAATGGCCAACTGCTCTCATGTTTGAAGGAGCGGCATCTAGTTAGACTTTTCGACAACGTCTTCAAGTATAACTTATTATATCATACTGCCGATTATTATAATAATTACGTAATAATAAACCGGGGGGTTCAATTTGGGGATTAGAAAGTATACGATAACTCTATGTCTGTTTCTGATACTGAGTTTGCTGTGCGGAACAGCAGCTGCACAGCCTTCGAATTCAACAGGTGACCGCATATGGGATGAAAATGCGTCCCAAAGCCGTAATTACACGTGGACGCCTCAGACCTATTCGGGCTTTTACTACGACCTGAATACCGGAGAAGGTTCTGAGAACCTGACAGTTCAGCTCACTAACGGCAGCAGGAATATTGGAGCAAATAATCTGTTATACGACACCAAACCTATTGAGATGGAATTCCAACACGACGGATGGAATTCGTATGAAGTTATAGGGTTTTTGGGAAACCTCTATTTTACAGGGTACACAAATAACACCACCTTTGCAGGAAGCAACATCAGTTTAATATCGAGTGGGCAGCTTTCCAGAGTGCTCATCGACACAGACGATAGGGAACCACTGAACGCCGGTTCTTCCCTTGTACTTGAAGAAGGCTATGTCCTGAATATTGTAGGATTCAGTGTTAATGAAGACGTTGTCCATGTACAGCTTGTAAGAAATGGGACAGTAGTGGATGACAGCTTCATACCTTCGAATGGCGACTACGTTTATAGAACCAGAGTCAGTAGCACGGAAAATATACCGTTGATAGCAATTCATTTCTCACAGGTTTTCCGAGGCACAGAGACAGGATCAGCCATCATTAGAGGCATTTTCCAGATCTCAGACCAGTCCATGGCAATCAGCAGTGGGGAAAATTTCGGGATAATGCAAGTAAGCTCCATTTCCAGTTCCGGAGTAAGTATGAAAAATCCGAATTCCATTTCACTTACCAGAGGAAGTACTGTTAATATAATGGACAAACTCAATTTCATCATAGCTGATGCTGAAGACCTTCGATTTGCACCTGTGGAAAATATGTCCGAGCCCGGTACATACGAGTTAAGGGGAACTGTCCATGATGAAAGGTTTAATACAACTACCTGGACACCTTTTAACTTCGAAGGTTTTTACTACAACATTGATGAAAACGTTTCTACTGAAAGCCTTGCCATTCAAAATCTCAGCGGCAGGAATATTGACAGTGATATGCTTGTTTATTCCACAAAGCCTCAGCCTGTGAAATTCAGCCACGATGGCTGGGGAAGCTATGAAGTAATGGGTTTTATGGCAACGAAGTATTTCACAGGGTATCCGGAAAACACACTCGGAAGTTCTAACAGTATAAATTTACTATCAAACAATATCATTACAAAGGTTCTGGTTGATGAAGACAGCAGAAAAACACTATTTACAGGTTCTTCCCTTCTACTTGAAGACGGCTATGTGCTGAATGTTGTAGGGGTAAGCGTTAACCAGAACGTTGTCCATGTACAGCTTGTAAGGGACGGGGTAGTAATAGATGACAGTTTCATACCTTCTAACGGAGACTATGTTTATAGAACCAGAGTGGGTAGCACGGAAAATGTACCTTTAATAGCAATTCACTTTTCACAGATCTTCCGCGGTACAGAGACGGACGCAGTCTTTATCCAGGGGGTTTTCCAGATCTCGGAAGATTACCTCAGGCTTTACGAAGGGGAAACCTTTGGTGAGATGGAAATTAGCTCGGTTTCTGATTCCGGAATTACACTGAAAAATACGGACCCACTTTCCCTTACAAGGGATGAAGTTATTGACCTGACGGACAATGTCAAATTCAGGGTTGCTGATTCTTCTATCCTGCGTTTCTATCCTTTCGTTAATTCAAGGAGTGCTGCAGGCGATCAGCTGGAAATTAAAGTACCCGATACCCTGGTAGTCGGCAGGGAGACAGAAATTGGAGTTACGTCAAGAAATGTTTCAGTTAGTGAGGTAAACGTCAGTGTAGATGGTAATAGCATAGGGATTACCGGAGATGAAGGCATGCTCAATTACACACCTGATAGAGAAGGATACTTCACGGTTTCTGCATCGAAAACCGGTTATGTTTCCGGAAATAAGAGCGTGAATGTTGTAAAGCAAGGACCCTGAAACTCGAGCTCTTCAGGGCAGTCAAATAGGATAATGCTATAAATTCCAGAAGCTCTGCAGTGGAACCCAGTGTATAACAGCTGGTAAATAACAATCAGTTAATTCCAAAAACGTGATCCTGGGTCCCTGAGAGCTTATTTTTACCGGACTTTTTAATACTGAAAATCAGGTAGAATATACACTATTGGGATAGGTTTATCACAAATTAGCTTTTTACAGGTTCTTCAAGCAAGTTCCGGGTTTAATTTTTCAGTCAGCAACACAATACCTGATTTCTACTAACTTTTTAGATCAATATTCTTTCTTCTATTCATTAGTGCATATATTCTATTCATTAGGGCATATATTCTATTCATTAGTGCGTCTATTCTATTCATTAGTACGTTTTCCGATTCATTATGCGTCTACCTATGCTCTTCAGAAACACCATACCTCAGGACAACTATGAATATATTCCAGAACATCTTTTACTTTTGCACTCGCCAACGATACCGAGGTATATGCACTTCCATAATAAATTCGGAATTCATCGTCCACTATGATCATTCCGCAAGGGAAAACAACATCATTAACGTCTCCACTGCGTTCATACAGCTCACGAGGTCCGAAAATCCATCCATCTGACCTGCGAAGCACTTTTGTGGGGTCCTCAAGATCAAGAAGAACCAGTCCGAGTCGATAACTTAGTTTGGATACTGTCTGGCGCACACCATGGTACATAACTAACCATCCGTCAGGTGTTTGGATAGGCTGCGGGGAACGACCAATCTTATTGGCATCCCACCACCCGCCTTCCCTGGCATGCAAAAGAACCTTATGTTCTCCCCAATGTATCATATCCGGAGAAAATGAGATCCAGATATTTGCTTTCATACCACTTAATATAAAGACACAGGCCTATGCAGCATTGCCCACCTGCCATTGAATCTTACAGGAAAAACAGCAGCGTCTTTATTTTCAGGCGGTAGAGTTGCTCCTACTCGTTCAAAATTGCGGAAGTCCTTTGTATAAGCCAGAGACGTTAAGGGACCTGAATCAGAAAAAGACGTATACGCTACAGCCCATTTTCTCATCTCATCGATGTATGTTATGCGAGGGTCTTCTATACCATATAATTCTTCAGGGTAGTTTTTCAGGATCAGGGGCAAAGGTAGGCTCCGGGTCAATTTCCCAGCCGTCAATTCCATTCTCACTCCTGGCTACTGTAAAGTGAGAAAAGCCCCTGTGGTCTTCAACTCGCACCAGCAACAGGACTTTTCCATCAACTATGGCAGCTGCAGGGTTAAATACCGAATTGGCTCGGTAAGGCCAATCGTCAACAGTAAGTATAGGATTTCGTCTATGTCTTACAAATAGTTCCCCAGGATCTTTCCAGATCATATTATTCCCTCATTTCCCATCCAGATCGTCTCGGCTCTTCACTAATTTTGTGTGTTGGAAATAATTACCCAATTGAAAAGTGATCATCACAAAAAGATTAACTTGAACCTGAATTTAATTTCTCGCAATAAGTCTTCTGGGACTTATAGTGGCAAGCAGGCATACGTTCCTATATTACATACTGAATTTTATTATTAAGTTGATAGAACAAGATCTTATTAAACTCTTCGTTACTATAACCCTATTTAAAACCTAAAGTGATTTCAACAACCAGTACTTAAAATTTAGTTCTTGATAGAAAAGCAGCACCAGAGTTTAAAAAAGTTAAATAACAAGCCAAGATGAAAAAACAATTACGTTTTCAATTGTTCTTCACCAGATAGGATTTTAAACGACTCAAATTCGCACATTCCATAATCACCATCTGGACATTTATGTGGGAATAATGGAACATCTTCACCGATAGTGATTTGAGCAATCTCGGAATAATAGTTGTAGTAATAAACAGATTCACCTGCAATCCTTGATAGTCTTGCTCTATCTTCCAGTTGTTTTGTTTCTTCACTAACGTTTTCGCGCATTGGGTACTCAATCAGATCAATTGTAACCTGATGATGTTCGAGTTTAAGTATCTCGCCGCAATGTCTGCATTTATACCGCTCTACAATGGTAAATGTTGCTTTTTTACTCATTATAATATCACCTATCTTAAGCGGTCGTGTTATTTGAGTTATTGATAAATCTAAATAAAAAATTCATTATCTATGTTCTAATAAATTTAAAAGTCATTCTTATACCTGTAATTTCCAGTAACTTGCACCCACGACCCCTTAAGCAAAATTCCTACAATAATATTTAAATATTGTCTAGAAAACCAGTAAACAGAGATCCTGAAAATGAGTAACGGTATAACAAAAAGTTAAATCTCAACAATTACGGCTCTTAGTTTTTTTATGTGGATATTATAAAACAACCAGCGATATCTTGAGTTTAAATTTACATTCCGACCCCCCCTCAAAAAATGCAACTTAAGTTTTTTATTCATATTGTTAATTCCGAATTTTGCTAATTATTAGAGATTTATTATTCAATTTTCAATAAATATGGTGAAATTTGTTTAAATTTCTTATATTTCACTCAAATCCAGACTTGGTTTTTTGAACATTGCAGAATTCAAGCCAAAATTATTGATTTTTTTGAGTATGTGTTCACAGCAGACCCAATAAATTTAATCAGTCATTGAAAAATTCACCTTATTTTTGAAAGGGGGGTCAGAATGTAAATTTAAACTTGTCTTATCCACAGAGAATGAAGAAGAGCCATAATTACTGGTAATTTCGGATAATGAAAAAATAGTGGGTGTCAACTGTGCTATATTAGCATCATAAATTAAATTTCGAGTTTGAATTAAGGAAGTATTGATTTTGAGCACACTTATAAACCGCGGAAAGCGCAGAAGATAGAAAAAGAGCACAATTATTCTGTGTAAGAATTATTTTACAATCCTATTTAATCTCTCTTTTTATCCGGTGATTGGGTTGTCTCACCTGCTTGGGATAATGCTTCAGTGATAGCTGTCACATGCCCATTTTCACTGCTTCCCATCTCAGAACGTATCTTCATAAAATAAGCCAATGCTACAATAGGCAAGGCATAGCCCACTCCATACGCAGCTATATTGATTTCTTGTTCTCCAAAAATCACGCTCAAATAGTTGACCGCCAGAACGACCACAGTAATTCCTACCAGATTCAACTCCAGTTCCTCAATGTTATTCATCTTAAGCCATCCAGGCAAAGGAAGAACATTGATAAACAATTGGTAGAGACCAAGTGAAGTCAGGAAGAGTACTATACCAACCAAAAAGAGATGGACAACCTCTACAATTCCAACAATAATAGAACTTTTTGTACCTGTGCTTGCTGTTTCGGCAAACATTTCCAAAAGCAAATGAACGAGCTCGATACCACCTTCAATAAAAAGTATAAAAGCCGCAACAGCCAACCCTATAATGGGGATCAACACAAAGAAGCGTATTCCAGCAATAAATTTCACGATTTTCATCATCAGATTCCTCTAAAGAACATGTTCTGGATACTTGGTTATATATCCAAATTGTTTATTCAGGCTGGTTAGTTACAACTTTGAGGTGCTAGATGGCGATGCCGAAAAATGGAATTTTGGATTTATGCCGACAAATTTTGATATTATTGACCCTTCAATCTTAGTAAACTGCGGAACCTACCCCAGTGTGAGCGATTCAGAAATATACATTACATTTATGCGCATATATATATGCTGTATTATTAACTCAGTTCCAAATCAGATAATCAAACTTTAAGAGCGATCTTGTCGGAGCGAACAAAAGCATCGGTTCCAAATAAAAACATTTTACGGACGATTTAGAGCTACAAATTCAAATCTTAAGCTCATTTGTTCGGCGTTCTATAAGAATGAGAAGGCCAGAAAGGCACATAATATTTTATTCTACACTTTATAACCGCGGAAAATGTGTCAGAAAAGTATTGAATCTGGATGATGAAACAATTAAAGTCCTGAGATTGGTGGATGAAAATGAGAAAAATATTATGTGTGAAAAAAATGAAGTTATAATTATAAGATTATCGGCTCAATCACAAACAAAATGACAAAATAGACACCCATTGTGACAAGCCCGAGCGGTATTCCTATCCTTGCCCATTCTTTGCTGGTTATACCTAATTTGCACGCAGAAATAATGTTGGGTATATTTCCAGGGATCAGCATACCACCTGAGATTAAAAGCCCCATAAGTAAGCTCTTTATCTGGGATTCGGTCAGGATGGGGCCTATCTCAGCAGCTGCCAGAGTGGCGTTATCCAGTACAGCCGAAGCCATATTAATCCAGTAGAGTGCCACCGCAGGTACTTTTGTGAAATATTCGAATATAATTGGCTTGAAACCCTCGCCAAGGAATACAAGTGCTGCAATAAATATGTAGACCTTAACAGCCCTCATTATGACATCCCTAAGAGTTTCGTTATAGTCTTGTCCTTCCATCTCATGCTCTTTTGGATCAACTCTTCCCAGGAAGAACATTCCAAGGATGCCCAAAGCAAGAATACCTGGAAGAATGTAGACACCGAGCATTTTAAATAGATAATCGAATCCGGCGTTATAAGGCGGACCTGATAGTTTTGAGACCGCAATTGTTGAGAGAGGTTCTCCAAGGGGCGTAAGCGCAGCTCCAAGCCCAATCGAGAAGCAGGCAATTACCGTGAGATCTACCTTGGATTTTCGTGAAAGATGCATTGCATTAATCATTTCAACAAGAATTATTGCTGCAAGGATAGCAGAAATTACACTTGAAAGCAAACCAAGACCAGCAATAAGGATAAAAGCCATAACTTTAAGAGAAAGAGTCTTTGTCATTTTTCTAATTGCGTTATGAATAGGAGGATGCCATTTGTAAATGATCAATCCGACAACCAGCACTATCTGCACTATACCTATGGGAATACCGAATATATCCCCAACATGCAGTGGTGCAGTCAATGCCTCCTCGACTATCTCAAATCTCCAGCCTGTCTCTACGCCTGGAATTTCAACGTATCCGGAGATTGTCATTGCCAGTATTCCACATATGAACAGGAACCCTTCCAGATTATGCTCTATAGATTTGAATCTAAAAGGTCCGATCAATACAATCAGGAATATAATTAGAAATCCAGCTGTAACTGCTAAGCTAAAAGACATTACTTTTTTTCTCCATTACGTCTCTGAGACTCATCATTACTTCTAAGCCTTCAGGATTTATTAGCCCTGCGTTTATAATAACAATAAAAATACTATCAGTAAAAGTCTTAAGCCTGAGAGTGAATTTGTTCATACTCTAGCAATGTAGAATCCAAATACCTTGAGTTTATAAGATCTGCTTTGTTATAAATTTCTTCTGTGAGTTAATTCTATAAAGAAGTTTGAAAAAAATAGCTATTTTGCGTCTTCTGGAAATTACCTGAAGTGGTTTTAGGGACAGGAACCCTGACAAATCTTCGTTAGAAAATGAACAGAAATTAAACTGAATGGGAAAAATATCGGATTGAAATCGGAAAAGGTTAAAAAGGTAACCCTTTGAGGTTACCCTTTCAGCTCTTTAACAATCAGTTCTCTTGCAGTTTTTGCATCTGCAGTGCCTTTTGTCTTTTTCATGACCTGTCCTACCAGGAAGTTCAGAGACTTTTCCGTGCCTGAAAGATAATCCTGTACTGCGGCCTCATTTTCAGCTATAGTTTCTGCAACAGCCTTAGTGACAAGATCCTCTTCGGCCTTGAGAAGACCCTTTTCTTTTATAATCTGAGCCGGGGTCGTTTCTTCCTCGCTGTCCAGAATACTCCGGATAACCTCAACTGCAGCCCTGTCACTGATCTTGCCTTCGGCGAAGAAGGTAATCAGTTCTACCATATCCGATACATTAAAGGAGTTCTCCCTCTCCGGATCTTTTGCATGGATAAAACCAATCTCCCTCCCGTCAAAGGAAGAGATTACAAGGTCGCGGTAATTTAATTCCCCGAGGAAAACGTCGGCAGTCCAGGTAGCGGCAATTCTCGGGTCAACATTCCGTGCGCAGATGCTTTCGTAGAAATCAGCTAGCATAATCTTGGATGTAAGGGCTCTTGCGTGCATATCCGTTATGCCATACTGTTCTATGAAACGAGAGCGTTTGGCATCCGGAAGTTCGGGCAGGGTCTCACGAATTGCAGGAATCCAGTCAGTGATGCGCATGGGCATAAGGTCAGGTTCGCGGAAGTAGCGATAGTCTTCTGCTTCTTCTTTTGTCCTCATTGAAATAGTCACTCCCCGGCCTTCATCAAAGTGACGGGTCTCCTGTGAGATTTTTCCTCCGCGGCGTATCACGTTCTTCTGGCGCATAATCTCATAGAGGAGCGCTCTTTCAACTCCTTTATGGGAGGAAATATTCTTGACTTCAACACGGGTGCCCCAGTAAACCGAAACGTTTGCGTCCACACGCATTGCTCCTTCCAGGTTGCCGTCAAAGACATCCAGATATTCGAGGATGTTCCTGAACTTATCAAGGAACCTCCTGGCTTCCTTCGGGCTGCGCATATCGGGTTCTGTTACGGTTTCAATTAAGGTTATGCCTGACCTGTTGTAGTCTATAAGGACACCTTTGGATTTTTCAATACTTCCCAGGTGAATAAGCTTGCCGGGATCTTCTTCCATGTGGGCTCTGGTGATCCCGACTATATGTTCCCCGTCTTCTCCTTCAATCATGATTTTTCCCTTGCTCACTATTGGGAAATCGTACTGGGTAACCTGAAAACCCTTGGGAAGGTCCGGGTAGAAATAGTTCTTCCTGTGGAACTGAGTCTCTTCTGCAATTTCTCCTTCAAGGGCAAGTCCTACCTTAATAGCAGCTTCCACTACTTTTATGTTCAGGACCGGAAGCGTTCCGGGTAAACCCAGGCAGATCGGGCAGGTGTGAGTATTAGGAGCTGCATTGTGATAATCGGTAGAGCAACCGCAGAACATTTTGGTCTTGAGCTTGTTCAACTGGACGTGAATTTCAAGCCCTATTCTAATGCCATCGGGATTCTCGTAAACCATTCACGCCACCTCCGGAGGTCTCCTTGTGTGATAATCGGTATTCTGCTCAAAAGTGTACGCTGCCCTGAGCACTGTCGGCTCGTCAAAAGGCTTGCCCATTATCTGAAGTCCTATAGGTAAGCCATCCGTAAAGCCGCACGGTACTGATATAGAAGGAACGCCTGCGAGATTGATCGGGCAGGTATTCACATCCGAGAGGTAGAGGGTAAGAGGGTCTTCAATTTTTTCCCCTATCTTAAAAGCAGGGTTAGGCATGGTCGGAGCCATAAGCAGGTCAACTTTTGTAAGAGCTGAATCGAAGTCCTGCTTTACCAGGGTCCTGACTTTAAGCGCTTTTAAATAATACTTATCATGATAACCTGCTGAGAGAGCATAGGTCCCAAGGAGAATTCTTCTTATTACTTCTTTTCCAAAGCCATCAGCTCTGGTCTTTGAAACCATAGAATGCCAGTTCTCGCCATTCTCTTTAAACCCGTAGCGTGTCCCGTCAAAGCGCGCAAGGTTTGAGGATGCTTCACTCATTGCAATGATGTAATATGAAGCAAGAGCATACCTTATATTGGGCATCGAGACTTCTTCCCAGGTCGCCCCCAGACTTTCATATGTATGTATTGCATCCCATACCGCTTTTTCGACAGCCGGATGGATGCCTTCTCCGAAGAATTCTTTTGGGACTCCGATTTTCAGACCTTTTACATCATCAACGAGAGCTTTCCGGTATTCGATTTTGCTGTCGATTGAAGTGGAATCTTTTCGGTCATAGCCTGCTATAACGTCCATAAGCACTGCAATGTCAGTCACATTGTTTGCAAGCGGACCTACCTGTTCAAGAGAGTTTGCATAAGCTACCACACCGTACCTGGAAACTGCTCCATAAGTCGGTTTAAGTCCAACTACCCCACAGAAAGCTGCAGGACAGCGTACGGATCCTCCTGTATCCGAACCGAGTGCAAAAGGTGCTTCTCCTGCCGCAACAACTGCTGCACTGCCTCCGGAAGAACCCCCCGGCACTCTCTCAAGGTCCCAGGGATTTGCAGTCGGTCCAAAATGACTGGTTTCCGTAGAAGAACCCATTGCAAACTCATCCAGATTGGTCTTTCCAAGAATTACTGCCCCTGCAGCAAGGAGCTTCTCAATAACATGGGCATTGAACGGAGGAATATACCCCTCAAGTATCTTCGAGCCACAAGTATTTTGCATCCCGACTACGGAAATGTTATCTTTAATAGCTATCGGCACGCCTGCAAGAGGACCATCATGTCCTTCCGAATCAATTTTCCTGGCATCTTCAAGGGCCTTATCGGACATTGAAATAAAACCGTTGATTTTACTCTTTTCTATAATCTCCAGGTAGCCTGCTGTTACTTCTTCGGCTGAGCTTTCTTTAATCTTCTCTTTAACCTGTGCAACACTCATCCATTTTGCCATAAAATTTCTCCTCAGCCAATTTTCGGGACTCTGAAATACCCGTCCTGTTTATGTTCGGTGTTCGCAAGCACAAGCTCCTGCGCGAGTGACTTCTCCACCACATCCTTCCTGAATACGTTAAAGATCTCAGCTACGTGATATGTCGGAGCAACATCTTCGGTAGGCAATTCATCAAGCTGTCCGAAATACCCCAATACTGAGTTAAGTTTCTCCATATATTCGACTGTCTCCTGCTCACTAATCTCAATCCGGGCAAGCCAGCCAATATGTTCTACATCTTCTTTTGTGATCATGAAATTTCCTCAAAAGTAGAATAATCATGAATAGAATGCTATTATTAATAGAATGCTATTGATACTGCATAATAAGAGCAGATTAATTAGATAAATATATGTTCATCTCCCCCTACATCCCTTGCCGGCAGAGTTCCCCTAGTTGAACTTCCCGAAGCGAAATTCGGGAGCATGCTGTCCTGCCCGAGTTGCGATTCGGGATCACAGAAAATCTAATATTTTCTGGAAGTTGCGATGTAATCGCAACAGCACGCTGTCCTTTTCAGTCGCTGCGCTCCCTCAAGAGGACTGGGTTACGTCCACAATTTATAGGTTTTTCTGCTTTTTCCGCTGAAAAGAGTTTCAACCTTGTCATTCCGTGCTCTCAAATAAATTTTTAAAATTCTTTTGTCTAATTTTCCTTTAAGTTAAAAGTAAAGTGTACCTGATTAGATTATGATCTGATAAATGTTCAGCTATCTTTAATCCTAACATCTTCTTCTGCTAAATTCAATTTTGATTATTTTTATATTAATGATAAATATTATTTTGCAGCTACATTCTTGGACTTGTAAATAAAAACTTTGTTGATTCTCCATTTCACAAATTAGCTTTTAAAAAGTCTCTAAAACAACTCTAAAATCTCAAATTCATAAAAATTTCTTAAAAGGGAGAAATGAAGATGATAATAAACAGAGTAGAAGTAGATCGATTTAACGAAACTCTTAATGAAGCAAAAATTGATCCTTCAAAGACAAAAAAAGTAATTGAATTTGAGGGGAACTGGGAGATAGGAAAAACAGGGCCCCAATTTTCTGCAAACATGAATCTCGAAAAAGGTGGAAAGTTCTTGATTCAATCGGATGAACCCATTTCCTTCGGAGGTGGAGGAACTGCACCAAATCCGGTACAATATGCCCTTTATGGAATAGCAGCATGTTTTGCAGCCACTTTTGCTAAATGGACTGCAATGGAAGGAATGGTACTCGACCAGTTTAAGATAAAGGTCAAGGCTGATATGAATCTAAGTGCAAGCTTTGGATTTTTCCAGGAACCTGCAATTCCTATCTACGAAAGTATAAAATTCGAGATTATGGTTGATTCCGGAATGAGCCAGGAAGAACTTGAGAGATATAAGGAAATTACGAAACAGCGCTGTCCATGTTATTATTGTTTGACTACTGCAATCATTCCGGAAATTGTGTTGAAAGAAGTGACTAAAGTATAGATATGCAGCCCGAGTTGCGCTTCCCGAGTTGCGCTTCCCGAGTTGCGCTTCCCGAGTTGCGCTTCGGGAGCCCGCCGTCCTTTTCGGTCGCTGCGCTCCCTCAAGAGGACTTAAAAACAGGGGAAGATAGAAAAACAGAGGAAGATAGAAAAACAGAGGAAAATTCGGAAATGTTAGGATAAATAATACACCAACAAAGAATTTTTGTCTTTACTAAATCTTTATACTCAAAAATCTTTTGAAGGCATTACTTTTTCTTTTATTAGAGTCAGTTCACGTTCTATGTTAGTAATTCTCTCATCAAGATGAGACCTGAAATCATCCCTATTAAGTCGTATTTCTGATGTAATCTCTGTCCTGCTTTGATCTATTTTATCGCTGATCTCATTCATTTTCTGGCCCAGGTTTGAGTTCATCTCTCTAATTCCTACATTATTCTGGTCGATTTTATTCCCGAGGTTTGAATTCATTTCCCTAATTTCTAAACTGTTTTGATCGATTTTATTCCCAAGGTTTGAGTTCATTTCTCTCATATATCCCACAGCTGCGTCCATTCTTTCATATGTGGCCGCAGTCAGGTCTTCGTCTCTGATAATCTCAAAAGTTTTATACTCGCCTGTTGGCTTTTTATAGGTCACTTCTATATTTTCTACGCGGATGGGATATTGAACGATGTTAACTCTATCAAGCAATGCACTTATAAAGTCTTCTCGACCCTCACAGACAACCTGAACAGTTCCATCCTCAAGGTTTTTAACATATCCATTAAGATTCAAATCAAAAGCAATCTCATCAATGTAATCCCTGAAACCCGCTCTTTGGACTCGACCGTAAATTATGATCTCTGCACGTTTCTCCATTGTAACCTAATTTTTCTTGAGAGAATATATAGCTTGTTCTTTTCCCTAGTTCCGCTTCCCTAGTTCCGCTCCGGGATCACAGAAAATCGAAGATTTTCTGGGAGTTGCGATATAATCGCAACAGCACGGTGTCCTTTTCGAGCGCTGCGCTTTCTCAAGATGACTATAAAACCGATATGGACATAAGTGTTAGAAAAAAAGGCAACTGCACTACTATCTGAACGCGGGAGCAATTGAAAGCTCAAGTGTCTATATGGAATATTTTAGCAAAGATTTTATAGACTTTGTTTAATATTGCCTTAAACCTTCGACAAATATGTTTTGTCTGATATTTTTATAAATTTTGAGAAATTTTTCAAATAACTCAAATGCTGATATTGACTCTAAGCTTAGACTTGTTAATTAATGTACTTTGATTCAAACGCTATTGAATGAATTTGAATTGTTTGGGAGAAGCTTCCAAATAATCATCTCCAGATTCACTTACGCATACATTCTCGAGAAGGAACTAAAAATGGCTTTGAAACCAAGAATTACAGAGTCTCCTCAGGTACGGTTGATTGATCTTAAATCAAAACCTTTCTTTATCGTAGCTTCTGTTGAGGTCGGGAACACCACTACAAAATGTATCCTTACAGCTACTAACATGGAAACTTGCAGGACACATATTATAAATAAAATTATTAAGATGACAAGGGATGTCCGGCCTCCGAAACCCGGAGAAACCGTTTTCGGAAAAACGCTTACTGGAGTGGAGCTCACACGTGAAGCTGTTTCGGAACTTGTGCGCGGCACACTGACCGAGTCGCTGAGAGAAGCAAATCTGGATATAAAAGCAGACCTTGACTTTGTTGTGCGTTCTACGGGCGTTGTTGCAGGTTTTGATACCCCCGAAGAGGTTGGGGAATTCATTAAAGCTCTGGCAGACGGCTGCCTTATGGCTGGAGTGCCGCCAAGGAATATGACTCCTCCTATGTCAATCGCGAATATCTGTAAAAAACTCCAGAAATTCAGCAAACTTGAAGATGTAATCTTTGACGGAGCCGTAGCCGGAGTAATGCCGCCGATAGGTTCTACCGGTGTTGAAGTTGTTGCAAATGAGATGGAAGGGGAGCTTGCAACCGCAGGGATTAAAGAAGCTGCCCAACTTACGGATGTTGATTTCAGAAACCCCTGCATTTCAATTGACTTCGGGACAACCCTTGATGGGAGGATCACAAGCCAGGACCAGCCATATGCAAAAACTATCGGAAACTTCTGCGGTTACGCAGGTGCGATTCCGGATGCAATTGTCCGGGGTTCAAAAATTGTGGATTCAAAATTAGGGACTGCACTTGAGGTTTTCGAAAAAGAGAAACCTCCTTCTTTTCTTACCTTGAAATTAAAGGCTAAAGCAATCGAATCTTATGCAAAGCGCATTCAAGACCTTATTATTATAGAACGGGTCCCGAAAGATAGGATGCGGTATGGGAGTGTGCCTGTCAGGCCAGACGCAGCTGATGAGATCGGTGTTACACTCATAGGGTGCGATGTAGGGAAAAATGGCAGTGATATGGGTAAGCTCAGCGCTATAGGTATGGAAATTTCTAAAAATCACGGACTTCAGGTTGTTTATGCAGTAATTGATGAGGTGATGGCAGAGGTAACCTGCAGGCTAATTAAGGTTGCAAAAGAAGAGAAACTCGTTTTTGAAGACACGACTATCGGGATTACCGGAAGGGCAGGCATTACCGGAAATAAACCTAAACTAATTCTAGAATGCCTGGATAAAATGGGTATTGCTCCTAAAATCGATGAAAGGGTTGTTTTTACAGATGACGGGCTTGCCAGAGGTGCAGCGGTAATGGCACGCTGCATGAACTCTTTGGGTGCGCCTAAAAGCCCTCTCGGCGGCAGGCATGGAGGGCATTGCATTCTTGCACAACGAAAAAAACTGCAGGCAAGATGAAGGCAGGAAATTAACCTCCTGCTCCTCCTCCTCCCGCTTTTCCGAGATCGAATGTTTGCATTGTTTCTCTCACTTTCCTGAATTTTTCCTCCAATTCCTCCGGAGTAAGCTTCTCTTCTTCTTCCTGCTCTTTAGTTTTAGTTACAGTAGGCTCCAGCGTTTCATCTCTGTACCAGAGATTGGTACTCTCAAGTAGAGCCCATACTTTACCCTGCTCATCTTTTTTGAGATCTATCACGCGGCTTACGGTGTCGCTATTAATGTATTTGACAATATCTCCGGTTTTAATGATTTTTTCATTCCTTCCTACCGCTGTGATTTCTTCTGCTTCAGCCATGCTCTCACCTCGGAGACTTTGCAGAACACTAAACTGGCCCTGTAGTCTTCCTCATATTATTAGTTCAAATTATCCGTTTTTATAGTTTATTCAGCCCTCTAATTATAGTTTATGTGTTAACTACAGAGAACTGTAGAATTGTCAAGCATTTTTGTTTAAAAATTTAAAGAAATTTAATAAAAATAAAATATGATATATATATAATAAAACTATATATAAAAATAATAAAATATAAAAATGCAACTAAAAATTAAATAATAGAATAATAATTACTGAATTTTAACTTTGGCAAATTTCCATCTTGAGGTCTCCCATGAGAGCAATCCTCTCAGCAAAAGCATTGTGTCTGTGGATACTTTCTTCGTTGGTCTGTTTGATGGTGATCACTGCATTGTCAGGCAGGTCAGGAAACTCTTTTACAACATTGTCAGCCATAGTTCTTACACAGT
>JAUPKV010000285.1 GCA_030837265.1 Methanobacteriota archaeon | reverse complement strand
TTGAAGAAGCTGAAAAGAATATTAAAGAAGCTATTGAACTGTACATCGAGAGCTTTGGGACTGAAGACCTTCCACAACAAGTTTCTAAACCTTATCTGACCTTAGTGGAAGTTTCCCATGTCTAAATTACCAGTTGTGTCTGGAACAGTGATCAGGTTCGATTCTCTTTGTAAAATTACATGGCTACCCTTCTGCCTGATAAGAACAAAACCCAATTTCCCGAGGGTTCTTATTAGCTTTTTCCCGGAAACTGGGGGAGCTTAACCAACAGAAACCTCCACAATAGTAACTTCACCCAGTACCTGGGCCTGTTTTTTTTGCGTTTTTGGCGTTTTACAATGTGGAAAACTTGTCAGATTTATCCAACAAGTTATTCTGAAGCCGTTGCTTTAATAGTTTTGGGTGTACCGGATTGTCCCGGTGAAGCAGGTGTACCTGAGGAAGAAGATGCACTTGATGAAGCAGATGTGCTTGAAGAGGCAGATGTACCTGATGAAGATGTACCATTGTCTTTAGCAGTATCAGGCACATAGATTACCCTGCCGTCGGCAAGCCTGTACGCCGTCCCCAGAACTTCCCCGGTACCTCCGCCGATTTTATCGGTCATGTTCAGGACTTCGATGGGTTTTCCTTCTTCCTTGACGACAATCTGCATATTCTGGGAACCGGGATTTCTCACAATTGTGGTATTTTCACCTAATTTCAAGACATTGGGCATATGAGGAGACATAGCAAGCACAACCATAAGAGCCATGACCAGAACTATTGCTACATCAAATATATTGATAACTCCGCTCATTGGGTTATGGTCATCCGAATCATCTAATAAGCTATGTCTTCTATATTTTCTGGATTTTCGCATGTTTTTATTCTCCTTGTCCGGGAATCCGGTTATCCCGGAATTTTTTCTTCAATCGTATCCAGAATGTAATCGATATCCGACATATCTTCCATATACCAGCGCCTTCGGACCTGTGTAAACACGTAACCGAATGTGGCTGCAAAAAGCCCGACAACTGTCGCTGCGAAAGCGATTCTCAGGTGTTCTGCAAGGGATTGGATGTCTCCCTGGGTAAGAAATAGCAGAGCAGGACCCAGAGGGATCAGGGTTGCCATGAGCCCGAGCATGGGGCCGATTGTAGATATTATTTTTGAAATTTCAAGCCGTTTCGCCATCTTGATTTCATACTCCAGAGGGAGCTTTCCGATGGCAGAAATTTGCTTCCCTTCAAGATACTTTGCAGCGTCTTTTGCAAAGGAAGTAACCATATAGTTTTGTTTTATATTTTCAAGAATTCGGGAAGCTTTAGAGAAGTCCGAGTTTTGGAGGTCATCCTGGATTTGTTTACAATTTGTTTCCAGGCTGTTCCAGTCCCTGTGTCTTTTTGTATATTCGGAAAGGAATTCTCCTAACTGCATTAACGAAAAAAGCACAAGAATAGCCAGGACTATCAATACCGGAGTCAACAGGGACGAGGAAATGATATTCATCATCCCGGACAATAAACTTGTTAAGCTCATCGATCAGCTCTCCTCAGATTTTCCAGCAGAAAGCCAGCAAGTGCAATGAACCCACAAATCAGAAGCGGAACTATTGCTGTCTCTTCACTGCCTGTCGAGACAAAGTTCATTTGTTTTGTCTGCATGTATGCCGGGATGAGTATTGCTCCTAACAAATAGAAAATTCCGAGCATCATCATTGCGCTTCCAAGGGTTTCGGGAGTCTTTTCCATCTTTATCTTTCCCAACCTGAAAAGAAAAGAAGATACTATAATGGATGTAAAAAAAGCAAATCCTACAAGGAGCCCAATTTTTATCCCGGAAAGGTGGACATTTGCAGAAAGCAGCATACAGGACAGGGCAAGTGCCCCGAGGCAGACCGGGCAGGGCATGGATAAAACCATGAAAGTGTGTCTGGAAACATCCTTTCCTAAATTCCACTTTTTCTGGGTGTAAATACCAGCCCCGATAAGAAGCAGGGAGAGAAGCACATGAACTTCCATACCCAGGGAAGAAAGTCTCTCAAAAGCGTCAAAGCTTACGCGATCAGCAATGCTCCCGAATAAAAGCGCCAGAAAAAAATAACTGGCTCCAATTGCTAAAATTTCTCGCTTAGTAATGTTCGAAAATCCACAACCTAATCCGGTTTTAATCCCAAAAATAAGGATACCTATCAAAATACCGATAACAGTCCATGCAGTAGAATCCATATATACCTTCTGAGCATCTATAGTAGAAATAAATAAAAGTTAGTTTTTGGGTAATATCCGTTATCATTTTGGGTAATAATGTCAATTGATTACACTTTTTAACAAGGGATTAAGTTTTCATTGCCATTTGCAAATGAGAAGATCTTTTTCGGAAAGCAAATAATAGAATTAAAGTAAATTTGATGAAATTGAAAATAGAAAAAGCAATTAAATAAAGGAATAATATACTTTACTTGTTTTATGTAGGGAAATACTTATAAGCATTTGAGATAAAAAGGAGATTATCATGCTAGTAAGTGTTATGAGGAACCCATGAATGAACGGCAGTGGAGAAAACCTTTTCAAAGCAATTTCAAGTAATACCCGCCTATCCATTCTGGAAAGCCTGAACGAAGGGGATAAGCATATCTCTGGCCTTGCCAGGGAAATTGGGATTTCTGTGCCCGTAGCGGCTAAACATATCAAAATCCTGGAAAAAGCCGAGCTTGTAGAGCGGAAAAAGGTCGGAAATACCCATATGATAGGCATAAAACTGAACAACGTCTTTTCTTTTCTGGATCATTTCGCAGAAAACAGGAAACTTGAAGTCGAAAAGGGTACAACCCTTCTTGAAGCCCTTAAAAGTGTGGCTGCCGTAGAGGTGACTAAAATGGGAAATCGGGTCAAAGTCGTCTCTACGGATGGGGAAGAGGGGTTTTATGTATATGAAGTAGACGGGAAATTCTCGGATAAAACAGTGGATGAATATGTTTTTTGCGAAGATGTGGTGGTGGAGTGGAAAAAATTGATTCCCATAACTAAAAAAAGATTAATGGTAAATATCAGAAGATGAAAATCACATTTTTCGTCATCTCCTTTTTCTTCATTAAACCGAATTTTTTGGATTCATAAAATATGGTCGCCCGGCTTTATACGGTTGATGTATTAAAACACCTGAATGTGAGCAGTTCTTTTAAACATGCGGTTATCAGCCTGGAAAAAACGCGGATAGTATTCTTTTCTGAGGAAGTCCCGTTATTATCTTCGAATTCCCAAGCATAGATCGTCGCATAGTTGACACATCAATGAATGATTCAGATGAAGGTGTAACTCAACTTGTACTGTTACCGTTGAAATTTGATACAAGAGAAACATTTGACTCTCCAACGGTTATAATAACTGTTTTTGTATTGACTCCTGCAGGATTTTCAGAATTTGTTACGGCTTGAGTAGCATAATAAGTTCCAGGAATCATATAGATATGGGAAGTATTTCTCTCGCTGCTTGTGCCTTCACCTTCACCGAAATTATAAATCACTACAGATCCAGGTGCAGCAGTATACTGAGACTTATCTGTAAAGTTAACTCTAAAAGGTGCTTTACCATTTATGGGCGTTGCTATGAAGTCAGCTACAGAGGGTGCAGTAATAGAATTTACATTTATCTGAGCTTCTGAAGTAAGTGTGCCATTTGAATTTATAACTGTTTGAATCACAGTATAGGTTCCATTGGCAGAATAGGTGTGTGAAACATCTGTTCCGGTTGCACTATTGTTTACTGTATCGCCAAAGTCCCATTTTATTGTGCTTGCATTAAGCGCAGTGCTGTGAAAATCAACTATAAGCGGAACATTCCCACTACAGTTTATAGGATTAGTTATAAATACGGATACAGGTAGGATAGGTGTGGAAACTGATGTGACCGTCTGATTAAGTTCAGTTGTTGTTCCGCCACTTGAGTTGTTCGACGCCAGCTGATAAGAACTTACATTTTGAGTTTGAGACTTAACTGACGAGGTTCCATCACTTGAGTTATTCTCGGAGTCAGTTTCAGATTGAGAGTTATCTATAACCTTCAATACTAATTGAGTATTATTAAACTCTGAACACATGGTTTCATACTCACTATTACTATCAGTCAAATTACCCGTTATGTTTTTCAATTGACAAGTATTGTTTTTATAGACATAAGTTATTTCATGTAAATCATTATCATTTGCATTGTCTGCACCTTCATTAATAGTTTCGTTATCAAAAATCTCATTGAAAAAAGTCGAATTCTCATTCACGTAATTTTCCATTTCTCTTAAATAATCACATGACCATGCATTGTCCTTCCAAACCCAATCAGAAGACGTATTATGATTAGTAGGATCTTGCAGGTCATTTCCTGTAGAGTCTGCTCCAAAGACGTTTCCATTGACATTATTGAAGAAACAATTATTTAAGATAGAAATCGGGGCTTCTTGCCTATTATTAACCCCATATCCAGTACCGGTTTGAGATATTGCGGCGTGTTCGTTGGTGTTAGTTATGATATTGTTTTTAATAACAGTGTTACTTTCACCATCCAGTACAAGAACTCCAGCGTTATTACAGCCATCAAAAACGTTATTACTTATGTTTGTGCCTTTTACTCCATCAATTGTGATGCCTGCAGTATATTCAATATTGTATGAAACACCATCTTTTAATATAAGATTGTGATCAACCGTGATGTTTTGAGAATTTTCTGAGCCTGTATCGTATGAAATCAGCCAGATGCCAGGTCCCCACGTTTTATAAATATCATTTGCGAACACTCTGACATCGTCCATCGTGCCTTTTGAGTCTTCTATCTGTATGCCAGGATTTCCCCCTAAACTGTCAAGCTGTGCATTTATCCGGTTACAGAAGAATTGAACGTTTTTAGAATTCCAGATTCGGAGTCCCGAGTTTGTCCTGGTTGTCAAAGTATTATTCCATGCCCAAATATTTTCGGAATCGATTGCATAAAAACAATCATGTCCTAGTTTATAAGCTATATTATTGTAAAATTGAACATTCTTACAGTATTTTGTCCTTAATCCATCGCCTTTACCATCATGGAATATACAATTTTTTACAGTTACATTTGTACAATTTATTAAATGAATACAATTGTAATAACCTCGCCCGTGCGGAGTCTCGTCATTGCCATCGGAGTTAACGTTAAACTCAATTCCTTCCAACGTAACATCGTGCAATCCTACTCCTTTTATGAGAGGAACCCAGACTGACCAATTAGCATTATCAGGTATCGTTATTGTGGTCAAATTTTGGCCGTTAAGTTTCAAATCGGAAGATAACATAATTGGACCCGTTAATGTATATGTCCCAGAAAGATTAACATTCCCACCATTTTTTATTAAATCATTAATAGAATCCTGCCCGGACGCACCCGCAATTCCCGGCAATAAAAAAAAAGCCAACAGTAAATAAATACCAGGTTTTTTTAATATATACATAATAATACCTCTATAGTTTTTTGATTAACTCCAAGATGATTAAGGAGGTTCTTTTTCTTCCCATTCATTATGTGCAACTGCTATTGGTCAGAACTTTTATAGTCCGTCTGAAGGGTAAAAATTCTGACAGAGTGTTTCAATAAAAATCCATTTTCTATCTGAATTCATCATTAGAGTAGAAAATAATATTTTGATGAAGTAAGTTGTGCTATTTAATTTGCTGATTTGAAGAGGGTTATGTAAATATTGAACGAATTCGGTAACTATTATTATGCTCAGGAGCGAGTAAACAGGCTGATGCACTGAGGGGAATTCTGATTTTTTGCAAAGTTTAATAGATTTATATCAGCTCCTAGCAATTTATATTATAAAGTTGGATTTATTGAAGAATTTGATGTAAAAAATTCAATTATTCTAAAAGAAGTGATATATATTAAGTATTTAAATTATTCGAATACTTAAGAAGTATACAATATTTATATGTTATAAGTAACATAAGCGAATAAATTTGTAATATATTATCCATAGATATTTTATTTCTAAAATCATATTTTATAAAAGAATTATCTTCAAAAATAGATGAGAGAAATTATCTCATATTTTACGTCGTTTTATACAAAGAAGTCGATTCTATCCTATTGTTTTCAACGCAGTTGCCTTTGAAGTTAAAGAATTTATGTAGTAGCTACATTAACATGCAATTTTACTTCTGCAGGAGGTATAGTTTCAGGAGGTATAGTTTCTATGGATGTATCATTTTTGTATTCTTTATATGACATATTTTCATATACCGTGATTATATTTTCGGAGTCCGCACTCTCATTATACATCTGCCCGCATAAATTTGCATATGCATGTGTTTGGGGTACCCTATGTGCTCCGAGTTGTTCGGATATAATAGAGTAAGAAAATGTCTTCATTTCTTCCGGGGACAGTATAAATCTCTGGTTCAAATAGGATGGATTATTCAAATTAAAAAAACTGGAGTTTGAGTCTGAGTTGTTCGTTAATGCAAATGTTTCCGGCAACAGGTCGATTAATGAGACGTTTACAGGCCTGTCCTGGACGTTTTTTACAGAAACTGTAACATATGCAGGACTTCCCAAAAAAACATCTGATACTGTATTCTTGTAGATTTCCAGGGGTTTGCTAACTTTAATTTCAACAATTTCGGAAAGGAAATGCTTACCTGAGTTGTCCTCCCAGCTCACATTTGCAGTTATATTATAATCTTCTTTTATATTCTCCGGAAACCTGAAGTGGAGTTCAAAGGAGTTTTTGGAGCCTTTCTCAAGAGCCAAATTTTCAGGGACTTCATTTTGAACAAGAAGCCCATCGGGATTCAAATCAAATTTTATTTTGTCTGCTACCACTTCCCCCGTGTTTCTAATCTGAGTATCAACAATTACCTCATCTCCAAGCAAGTACTCGTCTTTGTCTGCTTCCAAATCAAGATCCAGGCTCATGTTATCTGATGCAGGCTTTTTTGTTTCGAAAACAACCTCTGCTTCTGGCGAACAGAGATTAGAGAACATAGGAAGGCTTCTCCTATCAGTGACATTGCATGCCTTAAGCCGTATGTTGTCGCTGTCCATGTAGCACCAGCTTGAACTATTATTTTCCAGGACTGCATCCCCAAGAGTCGCACCGTTTTTCGAGACTTGAAGCCATACCATACCATAACCGTCAAATTTCAGTGCTTCCAGAGTATAGCCGTTTACAGAGACTACTGAATTTTCGGTTCCGAGGGTGACGGTCAGGTTGTTCCAGTCGTCTTCATTTGCTGCTGCAGGCATGATGCCTATAAGCATGTAAGAGACAATTAAAAAAACCATAATTATGTAGAAGTGACTGCTTTTATTCATAGCTGCTTCCCCCTGTTTCGAAACTTAAGAAGCAAAACAGCGGAAATAAGCCCTGCAATTATGCAAAATTTAGAGGAACCTGCGTGTGTTTTAACCTCTTTATTCAATGAACTCTGAAACTTATCTTTAATGTTCTGTATAAACTTATCTTTAGTATTTTGTATAAAAGTATAATTTAAATTTTGTATAAAGGCATCTTTACTATTTTGCAAGTCTTCAACAACTATTTCCTTTTTTTCAGACATGGATTTATTGTAATCATGCTGAAAAGAACCTCTTCTGTTTACAACAACGAGTTCCTTTGCAGTGTTATTTGCTCCATCTACAGCGTAAACGGAGATTACATTGGGACCGGATGAAACCAAAGAAGCATTTGCACTCCAGGTACCACCCGAAAGAATGGCTTTCTCACCGTTCACGTCAACTGTCAGGTTTCTACTTGTGTCCTCAACAGTTCCGCTGACAGTAATATTTCCAGCATCTGAAAAGCTCCCATCTTCAGGTGACTTTATTTCTAATTTAGGAGGAGTCAAATCTATAATATTTACAAAAACAGCTGTATTCCAGTTGTTTACTTCATTTGTTTCTTTTACTTTGTTCGTGTAGTCAGTATATACTTTTAAAGCCTTTACTCCGTCACCGGCAGGCTTCCAGTTAAAATTTACAGTTTTACTTTTTCCACTTGCAAGAGAAGATATGGAAGCAGTAGATACTATTTCATCATCGGCAGAGAGTGCTGCCTGGAATCCATTTGCTGAATCTTGTCCTATATTCTCAATATTTGCCCTTATTGTGTTGTCTTTTCCAGCGTAAAGCACAGGTAAAGTGAGTCCAGAGATTAACAGATCTGAAGAACTGCCAGCTTCTCCCGTTCCTAAAGTAAGAGCAGCCAGTACAGGATGCACATAGTCTTCATCATCTCTTTGGAACTTGACTTTGTTGTCATCTTTGGTAAGAAAGTCCAGTACATCGAAGTTTTTCAAATCAAAATATTCTTTCGAACTAGCTATGTCATTCTTATTGTCCCCATCCGAAAGTTGTTCTTCGTTAAAATAGAGAGAGTCTTCAAGCCCGGGAGTTCCACATAAATAAGCTACATCCAGTTTTGCAGTCTTATATTTATCTGTATCCAGATCTCCAGAAAAGTACGCATTTCCCTCGTCATGGGTAGATGACAAACCTCCACTCCACCCTGTGCCGTGTAGGTTCATGTTTCCTTCTTCGACCCAATACTTTGTTTCCTTCCCCTCTTTATCTTCATATACGGCTGCGAGGACAATCCCATAGACTCTGCCATCAATATCCCCTTCGGTTCTGGCTTCCACTTTTACCGGTCCTGTGCTTATGTTCGTGCTCATATCATAAGCAACCCAGTATACGCCATGCCCCGTGCAATAAATGGAAGGATTCTGAACTTCATCGTCCCCTGTATCTGCTTTGCCTTTCAGATCCACGCTTCCGAAATCTTTTCCATTGACAATGAGGTCCAAAGTCCCGGTTTTTTCTTCATTACCACCCCAAACTCCTACATAAACCCGGGCCCATTTCATTGAATCTCCCGGAATATTGAATTCCTGGACATAAGGGGTCTGCTTAATCCCTTCCCCTCCATCGACGTAAAGTCCGCCTTTTACAGTACCTGATGTAATTTCAATCAATTTATCTTGTTCAGGGGTACCTTCTGAATTATAAGTTGCCAGGCATGGGGAAACATATATAAAAAAAATCAAGATACCTGAGATACATATAAATGATCTGCTTAATTTCCTACATTTTGAAAGCATATTTGTTCTCCCGTTTTCAATTCAAGGTTTTTGTCCTGGTAACTCTTAACTTAACTAACGTTTATTTTTTCACAATTTTTAATTGTTTATTTTTATTTTTAGTTATAATATATTCTAACAAATTTTGTAATTTTTCATACTTTATATGGTATTTATATATCAATTTTTCTAATTAATGTTAACTACTTTTAAAAAAAGATTATTGTATTTAGTTTGTTTTAAATAATCAAACTTGTCTATACAATCAAGTTAAAAATTTGATTATTTCTTCGTAGAAGATATGGTCAAGATTTATTCTTGAAAAAACTAATTATAAAAATTGTAGAATGAGCTATTAAAATCAAAAACCAGATGGCTTCAATTCATTCAACAGGATGAATCTGACCTTCGTCTGATTTACAATAGCTCCTCCAGTAACATTGGGCTTGATATTTTCAGTCTTTTTTAAATTAAACTTTCATTTATTTTTTAGAGACTTTAATATACCCATATGTTGTTTTTGTGCTACTGCCCTTGGCATTTTTTGCTGTTAAGGTAACAGTGTACTTTCCAGCTTTAGTGTAAGCATGTACAGGGTTCCTGGCGGTTGAATATGTTCCATCTCCAAAACTCCACTTCCATGAAGTAGGGTTTCCTGAGCTTTTGTCAACAAAAGTTACTTTCAATGGTGCTTTTCCTGATGTAGGAGATCCATAGAAAGCAGCAACAGGAGGTTTTAAAGGAGCTGCAACTTTTATATAATTGAATCCTGTTATCGAACATTTTCCTGCACTGTTTTTCACTGTTAAGCTAACGGTATATTTTCCAGCTTTGCTGTATGTATGTACAGGGTTTCGGTCAGTCGAATAAGTTCCATCTCCAAAACTCCATTTCCAGGAGGTGGGAGACCCTTTGCTCCGATCTGTAAATGCTACCTTAAGGGGAGCGTTTCCATAAGTAGGGGATGCAGCAAAAGCAGCAACCGGAGGTTTTACGTAATTTGTAACATTTATAAGGTATTTCTTCGTTACCGAACTACTGTATTTAGCATTCTTTACTGTCAAGGAAATAGTATATTTTCCAGCTTTGCTGTATGTATGCACAGGGTTCCTTGCAGTCGAATAGGTTCCATCTCCAAAACTCCATTTCCAGTAGCTGGGAGATCCCGTGCTTTTGTCGGTAAATACAACTTTCAAGGGGGCATTTCCTGAGATTGGGGATACAGTAAAAGCAGCAGCAAACTTTGAGGGGGCCGATGTTACTTTTATATAACCGGTTTTTGTCTCATTGTCTATTCCAGCTTCATTGCTTACTGTAAGCGTTACTGTGTAAATTCCGCTTGCATTGTAAGTATGAGGTGAATTCTGCTCGGTTGATTTTGCTCCATCTCCAAAGTCCCAATTCCATGCAGTTGCATCCTTAGACATGTCTGTAAACTGAACAGAAAGGGGAGTATAACCAGTTGTGACATCGCTACTGAAATTTGCAACCGGAAGTACTGCTGGCTGTTTTAGAACAGTTATCACAGTAGATATTGAGGCTGTACCATTTTCATTGCTTGCAGTCAGGTTTACTGTATGATTTCCAAATGTATTATAAATATGCAGTGGGTTCTTCTCTGTTGAATTAGTTCCATCTCCAAAATACCAGTTAATTACAGTTGCATTTTCTGAAAGATCCGTAAATTGAACGAAAAGGGGAGCAAAACCCTCAGTCACATTGCTACTGAAGTTAGCAAGCGGGAGTACTGGAGCAGATTTTTCGAAAACGTTTATAGTAGCGAATTTTGAATCCGTTCCATTCTCATTGCTTGCTGTCAGATTAACAGTATAGTTACCTGCCTCAGAGTAAGTATGAACTGGATTCTGCTCGGTTGAATTCATTCCGTCTCCAAAATCCCAGATCAAAGAGACTGCATTTTCTGACATGTTTGTAAATTGAACAGCCAGAGGAGTGTAGCCTTCACTTGTGTTAGCGCTGAAATTTGCGATAGGAAGTATCGGAGTGTTTTTTTCTGTAACAGTTATTGAAGCAGATGTTGAATTTGTACCGTTTGCATTACTAACTGTCAGATTAGCAATATAGATACCAGCAGATGTGTATATGTGTGTGACATTCTGCCCTGTTGTGTTATTACCATCACCAAAGTCCCAGATCCAGGATGTGGGGGTACCTGTGGACTGGTCCGTGAACTGGACAGCTAATGGGACATCGCCGGAAGTTGGAGTTACTGCAAATGCCGCAATTGGTGCTGTTGATAATGCTTCATTTACGACAATGTACCCGGCCTTTACTTCGGAATCGCTTCCGCCCGGTCCGGTGACTGTGAAGTTCACATTATAGGTGCCAGCTGTACTGTATATATGTGAGGGGGTCTGTTCGGTCGAATTGGTGCCATCACCAAAGTCCCATTCATATGAAGATACAGTACCAGTTGACGCATCTGTAAACTGAACCATCAGTGGAGCATTACCAGAAGTAGGTGCTGCTGTGAAATTGGCTACAGGTGCTTCCGGAAGCGGTTCGTTTACTACGATGTAACCGGATTTTACCATTGAATTGTTTCCACCCGGTCCAGTGACAGTCAGGCTGATATTGTAGGTTCTGGCAGCACTGTAAGTATGTGAAGGGTTCTGATTGTTTGAATTATTACCGTCACCAAAATCCCATGCATATGAGGCAACTGTTCCAGTTGAAGCATCTGTAAACTGAACCGTAAGCGGAGAATCTCCAGAGGTTGGTGTTGCAGTAAAGTTTGCAACCGGAGCTGTTTGTGTAACGTATTTAACTTTTAAGGTTGCAAGTGTTGTTTTGAATGAACTGCCCTTGGAATATGCAAGAGTACTGTCCTGTCCGGCAGTGATATTGTTTGTAACATCCCAGGTATTCAGTCCATCTAAGTTGAGTGTAGATCCTCCATTTATTTTTGTAATACCATTGAATGTATAGTTGGCATCCGAACTTGAAAATTGGCGGATCTTGCTTTCTGCGTTAACCCAACCACTGACGAGATCTGCGGTATTAAATGTTGTTTGCCCGTTTGCCGGACTTGACCAGTCGCCGCCATGGTTCACCCAGTAGTAAGTTTGGTTCGTGGATGAAGGATCATTGTATGCAGCAACGAGCGTAACTCCCTTGATCCGCCCTTCAAAGCTCTTTCCAGAAATAGCCTGGTTTTTTACATTAACTGATGGATTTGATGCGGAGATCAGGTTAGTCACATCATACTGGGCTTCGTAATCGGAGTATACCTTGTTTATATGGTCGTTAAGTGGATAGGAATTGCCGTTTGTTTCGGATGCGATGTCCATGGTCTCGTTTCCAAGAGTGGTTTCATAGGTCCCGTCGCCATTTCCATCTAATTTCACGGTTGAGGTAAGAGCATATGTGTTCGCTGCCGAACCCGAGTAGGTGTTTACATACAATTTTGCCCACCGGATATTTCCTGCTGCAGATGCTGGCAGGGTAAACGTCTTGCTTACTTCAGTTACTCCAGTTACGTATGTCGTTGGTGAACTGATAAAGAGGTCACCGGAAACAACACCTGACTGGACAGTAGTAAGTGGCTCGCGGCCAGTAGCTACGGCTATGTAGTGCAGCTTTGTCTCGTCATCACTGCCACCACTGTTTGTTGAAGTGAGTCGTATATCATATGGGCATGCAGTTGTGAAACTGAATGTCGCATTCTTATCAGTTGAGAACTGGGTCCAGCCTGAACCGTTATTGTATTCCCACTTCCAGGAGCTTGGTGAATTTGTGGACTGATCAGTGAATGTAACCGAGAGAGGAGCTGGGCCTACTAAAGGTGTAGCTGTAAAACCGGCAACTGGAGCAGACACAGCGGTTTCATTTACAGTGATGTAGTTTGTCTTAACTTCAGAATCCCGTCCTCCCGGTCCGATAACCGTTAAGTTGACAGTGTATGTTCCGACTGAACTGTAAGTATACGAAGGATTCTGTGTAGTATTGTCAACAATTCCATCACCGTTAAAGTCCCATACATATGAAGATACGGCACCGGTTGAAGCATCAGTAAACTGAACAGTTAACGGCGTATTACCGGAAGTTGGTGTTGCAGTAAAGCTTGCAACTGGCGCTGCTGGGTTGTTGACAACAATATATCCAGTCTTTACCATTGAATTGCTTCCACCAGGTCCAGTGACTGTGAGGTTCACATTGTAGGTGCCAGCTGTGCTGTAAGTATGCGAAGGGCTCTGATTTGTTGAATTATTACCGTCACCGAAGTCCCAAGAGTATGAAGTCACATTGCCTGTTGAGCTATCTGTGAACTGAACCATTAGAGGGGCTGTTCCACTGGTTGTATTTGCAGTGAAATTGGGAACAGGTGCTGTCTCTTGTGTAGTTCCGGGATATGTGGCTGTCAATGTTGCTAGACAGATCTTGAAAGAAGCGCCATTGTTCGTGAACCCAAAAGAGTTTAATGCAGCCGGGTTAAGTGCACTGGTCACATTGAAGGAATTGTATTTCCAGTACGAGCTTGATCCTAAGGAAATCTTCGAAATGCTACCGCTATTAAGGGTATAGATTGCATCTGTGCTCGAATGAGCAACTTCTTTTATTGTTGCATTTGTCCATCCACTAATAAACGAACTCGCATCAAATGCAGTAGAACTGCTTCCGGTCATCCAGTCGTTTCCGTGGTTCACGATGTACTTCACCTGTTTGGTAGAACCGTCGTTGTAAGCTACCACGAGAGTGATTCCTTTGATCCGACCATCGAAACTATTGTCCGGACCTACCGGAGCACCGATATCGGATGAAGTCACGCGGATCTGCGGGGTAGTGGAGGTGAGCAGGCCGGTTACATCATACCATACCTCGTAGTCCGAATAGACTTTGGTCATATGATCATTGACAGGATAGACATAAGGCTGCCCATCGGGTGATGCGGTATTCGATTCGGACTGGATATCCCCTTTCTCAACACCAAGAGTTGACCAGCTTCCGCTACCTGTTGGGTCGAGTTCGGTGGTAATACCGACTGGCCAGTTATTATCTCCAGAGCCGGAATAGACGTCTACAAAGACCCGCGCCCAGGAGATATTGCTACCGGATGCAGGTAACGTGTAGGAACAGGTTTTGGTGGTGATCGCAGGGGATTG
>JAUPKV010000284.1 GCA_030837265.1 Methanobacteriota archaeon | reverse complement strand
TTTTTATATGATATCCAAGCATTAGAATAAACATCTTACCGGCATCAGTCTCTACTTTATAATTTTGAGTGACAAAGAGAATGGATAAATAAAAATTTGTTTCAAAACAAGAAAAAAATCGAAGGAAAGTTCTCTTTATAATCTGAGAAAGATTTATTTTTACTTTCCTTCACCTTGATTATTCATAAGATCAATACCTACTGCAGTTCCTACCATAATATCTTCTTCTTTTTCGAAAGCCTCAAGAATGCTTGAGATCAAGTTGTCGCTGATTGCTCTCCTTTTCCTGGGCTCTACCACATATCTTAACCGCATTTCGATCCAGTTTTCTTCCAATTTCAGAAAGAGTTTTGTTTGTACATCATAAGTTGTAACAAAGTATTTCAGTCCCAATAGCCGGAGCTCTTTTTTTGCCAGGTCTTCAAACTCTCTTACAATTGGGTCTGCAACTTTAAGAGCAATTTCTCTGGCTTTTTCCCAGTTACTGCCATAGATCAGCAGAATTCGGACCTCATCCCAGATAAAGGAGTAATCCTTTGTATAGTTCTTTATCGTCTGATTGAGGACAAAGCTGTTCGGGATAGTGATGAGTCTGCCGGTGTACTGATCAGCGTCCACCCATTCTCGGATTTCCATAATTGTAGTGCTTAAACTTCCTATGTCCAGCACATCACCTACGCTGCCCCCCACCTCGATCCTATCCCCTGCTTTAAATGGTCTGGTTACAATTAAGAGAATTCCTCCGGCTATATTCTTCAAAACGTCCTGAAGTGCAATTGCAACCCCGGCACTGAAAATTCCATAGGCTATAAGCAGGGTGCTCGTTCTTTCGAACCAGATTGCAAAAAGTGAGGCAAGAGCAATTACTGTGATAAGGATAGATGCAGTTTTCCTCAGAGTATACCTATCTCTAGGAGTCGATACTCTTCTTAGAATGAGACTTCCGGTAATGGAATTTATAATCGAGGCTAAAAAAATCACAATCAAGGAGATAAGAAGAGCATCCAGTAGAGCCCGATCCTCGACAACGTAAAATCCAGTCCGGTATCTGACATACGCAACAAAAAGTATCAAAATGAGCAAAATAAAAGTGTTCAGTCTCCTGATAACCCTCATGTAAATAAATATAATGTCTTTTATATATCAATATGGCTGCACTGCTGCAGCTTCCCGATATTTATTTCAGTACAGATTTGCTTTGGCCATGGCATTAGTGTAAACAAGAATAACTACATATAAACCGACTGACTATTATTACTTAATTTATATTCTATTGACCGGACTAATTGTTTAGCTTATTTATTTAAATGTTTAACTCAACCTTATGTTTAGTTCGTCTGTATGAGGTCGACTCAATCGATTCAATCGATTTGGGGGGAAAAGAATGAAAAGGAAGCTAATAGCTCATCTGCTGGTATTGCTCTTAATTTTTCCTGTTGGATCGGCGCACGCACAATTTGGCGGGGGCAGTTGTAGATCTGTAACTTATTCTGGTGTTACACCTGATCTGTTTGATTGCATGAAGCAAGAGCTTCGTACCTATGGAGTCAATGTCCCGCAGGGTGAAAGTGGTGAGCTCTCGGGTGCCGGAATAACTGCAGACTTCAAATGGGACGGAGAGTCCATTCTTACAATCCGGGTTAAGGAAAAACCCTTTTTCGTTAGCTGCAGGACCATAGCTAATGAAATAAGGCAATTTGCACAGGGCTGCCAGGGGGAGTGAATTACCCTGTTATTAAAAAGCAACGGTTACCGGAGACTGTCTAAAAGTAAATAATGCATGTGTCAGATAAGCTATAGATGAGTTACCTGTTGTTTGTCTGAAACAGTTAACGTTATGGGGAAATTATTGATGGCGTCAAAGTTTTCTGCTGAGTTAGAATCAATTATAATGGATAAATTAGAAATCGCACCTGATGAACGTATTGATGTTAGAATATTTCTAGACAAAGATTCAATCCTTGAAAAAGTGACAATTCAACTTGAGTCAGATGGACTGGTGATTACAAACGTTGAAGAAGGTCCGGATGTTATTATTAAAGGTAATATTGCAGTAAAGAACCTTACCGAGATTGAAACAGTTGCAGAAGTTAATAGAATTGAACACGATCGCAGCCTTTAAGTGGATGATGGCATATTCGAAAGGTTGAGGTAATAAGAATTACCTTGCTATACTCTCCATTTTGTATGATAGTACACGTTCAAAGCAGCAGGACTTTTCGGATAAGCTCTTAATTTTTCTTACGTTAGCAAAATTTAAGCTCACGGACAAATTATTTTTTTTCCTTTCTTGAGAGCTTTCTTATTTCATTGGAAAGGTACTGCACTTCATTGCGTAACTCTGCAATCTCTTTTGAAGATTTCTCTTTTTCTGTTCCTACAAGTATACTTGCAAAAGCTGCAGTTATATATCCAAAGATTGAAAAAGCGTAAACGGACAATACAAGGGCCATTACTCTTCCTTCGGGAGTTTTTGGCCAGTAGTCACTTCCTATAGTTGTCATAATCATTGCTGTCCACCAAATAGCATCCCAGTAAGTACTCAGCCCTGGGCGTTCAAAATTATACATACCTGCAGCTCCAAGGAAGGTAATCAGAGTTGTAAGAAGGAGTACGTATATCAAGCCTCTCTGCCTAACCACCTGACGAACTGTTCTTATACCTCTATTAAAAGAAGCTAGAATTCGAGCTAAATTAAGCGATCTAACATAACTTGCGAAACTAGCTATTTTTAATCCGCTAAATACTCTCAGGACCCTTAACCCAGGCAAAAAGAGCGAAAGCGAGACGATCCAGTTCTGTTTTATATAATCTTTCCTATCCGGCGCAATATAAAGTTCAAGAAAAAAATCGAGAATGAATATACCCCAGATAGCTAAGCTTAAACCTTCCAGAAGTGGGGAAAGCCCGTAAATAAAATCAATAATAAGAAGAATCAACCATACAATTGACAATAGCAAAAGCGGAAAATCAAAAAGAGCATTAATTTGCGAAAGTAATTCTACTCTCTCTTCATTTAACCGCTCTTTATTCATGCTTTTATTTATAATTTCGACTAAATATTAGTTTTCGGATTGGCCCTATTAGGATTTCGATTTTTAGTTATTTAGAGTCCATAATTTGATGTAAAGACTTCTTTTGTCTTTTGTTAATTTACTGCGGATAAATTTGAATCAGCAACAAGAAGTGTCAAAGGCTTGGATTACCTCTTAGACTCGTTTTCATGGCAATTTATTTTGTGTTTTATTTGTTATCGAGTCGATCTTTATATCAAGATATCTATAGATTTCTTAAACATATATGTACTATATTTCATGTTTATAGTCTAAATCGGATAACTATATATGGTGCCTGAGAGATCTCAACCTGAGATAAGTTAGAATAGCGAAAACACAAGAAGGGGAATTAGAATCACAAAAATAGTACATCTTTCAGACATCCATTTCTCAGAGGCATACTTTTTGCCACAGATCGCAGATTCTATGCTCGAAAACATAAACATGAATTCTCCCGATATTGTAGTAATTACAGGAGACCTGACAGAAAACGGACTCGCATCTGAGTATGAAGGGGCAAAGGAATTTATTGACAGGATAGAATGTGAAAGCAAAGTGATTGTTCCTGGAAATCACGATTCCAGGAATGCCGGTTATCTCTTCTTTGAGGATATTTTTAAGGCCAGGTCGTCCTTCGGACGTTTCGGGGGGGTTACTGTGGTGGGGCTTGACTCTTCACAACCGGAACTTGAAGAAGGGCATATCGGAAGGGAAAATTATGGCTGGATAGAAAATACTTTTTCAGTAAACGGGTTTAAGGTTTTTGCCCTTCACCACCATCTTATTCCAATTCCCAGGACCGGAAGGGGAAATAATGTGCTTGTAGATGCGGGGGACGTGCTCGAACTCCTGGACCGTTCAGGTGTAAACCTTGTGCTCTGCGGGCACTGGCATATTCCCTGGGTCTGGAGATTAAACGACATGTTTGTAGTCAGTTCGGGAACTGTCTGTTCTTCCCAAACTCGTGGCAGAATCTCTCAGTGTTACAACCTGATAGAGCTTGATAAGCCTGAACATGAATGTAGTCGCTGGCACCTGAGAATTTGCAGAATCTTCTCCGGAGGAAAAAAGGAAAACGTTGTAGACAGCATAATATAATGCATATTATTCAAATGCAGAAGTAAAGATGTTGTGTAAGTTAGTTGAATAACTAAGTCTAATGAATCATTCTTCTTTAATTGTTATTCATTAATACTTTTTTTAAATATTATTATTGTTTTTATAATTGTTTCATTTAAATTAGTTTTTTATTTCTGATTTCAGTTAAACCGGACAGTTACAAATATAGTTGGTTTAGAGTACGATTTTTTAACGCTACTCAATTTGTGCATTGTTAGAGACTTTGGTAACAAGAGTTATTATCACTCGTAAAAATAGTAGTGTCTGGAGTTAAAAAGGATATCAAGAAAGTTATTGAATTCGCATCTTGAATAAGCTCCGATCTTAGAGTAAATATACAAAGTTGAAAAATTGTTTATATTTTATATTTACTCCTATCTAAAAACTGGAGAGTCACTGTTGATATTAGTGTGAAAATTGTCATAAAAATATCAATAACTAAAGATTGACTCGAGGATATATAAAAGGCATTAACTAATAAAAGGTGAAAACTGTGGTAAATAAAGTATGTTGGTCAGGTTGGTGGTGGGCTATGGGATCTTATGAACAAGGAACTTCAGATACTCCAATGGCCCACGGTCCTATGAATAAATTTGATCAGTATGTGCAAAAGAAGAGCGGCCAGAATCCTGGTTGTCAGAAATGGGAAAACGAAAACCATGTTAGCTTGGGTTGTGGATGGTGCGGGCATTGTCATGGATGGTCTGCTGCATCAATCCTTGAACCAGAACCTAAAGTGCCGTTGCAAGATGAGGGAATTGACTTTAGCGTAGGGGGCCTTAAAGGTATTCTTACCGAGTATCATTGTACAAGTCCGGTAGACCTGTTTGTAGGAACACGTCATTGGGATGGGACAGATGATACTCTTAATGCAGCTGATTTTCACAGGATCGTTGTAAATTGGATTGCCAAAGGGGAACCTGTCATAATGGATCTAACTTGTCATTCGGAAGTATGGAATTATCCTATATACGATTGTGAACTAACGCAAACTCCTCCTGATAATCAGAATCATGTACACGTCACGTGTAAAATCACGGGTGCTTCAGATGGCGTTGATAGGGATTTTGTAGGCACGGTTCCAATTGATAGAACGTATACATATTGGATAATGGGCAGTTATGATAATCCTTTGGCTGGTGGCTGGGAGGGGAGTTCTGTAAATGACCACCCTGGTTTCATATGGCACCCCGAGTTTGGCCATCCATCGAGTGATGGAGCAAATCCGATAGTTAAGTACTATACTTATGTAGAGGAATTGGTTAATGAAATCCAAGGTGCCAATCAACAACATGGTTATAGTGGGTATTATTGGCCTTTTAGTCTGAATGAACATTTAATTAATATTCTTGAAGCTGCAGTTATTCCGTTTCCCCCTCATCCAGATCCTCAAGATAACATCGGAGAATCACGCATAATCCCTCAAGCACTTAGCGGAGCGCTGATCAGCACGATAAAAAAATACAAAAGAACAAGCCAACCGTTAATAGAAAGTGTTGCAGGTAACATTATAACCGGTATAGATATCCCGGTGATTCATACTCCAGTTAGAGTAAAACCTGTATATCCTGAGTGGAAGACTGGTACCTGGTGGGAGATTGATGTTCAACAAGATCTGCAGATGAACGCTGCACCTTATCAGGCAAGGTCACTTCCTGTAAGAATGCATTTTGAAATTGTAGGTGAAGAGCAACAACAAGGAAAGGAGTGTTATCACGTTGTTATTGTCTATCCGGATCGTCCCCAGCATGCTAAATTTAAATATAGTGAAGTCTGGTTAAGTAAAGCTGATCGGAAAACGGTATCAGGTTTGATACATATAGGGGATACAACAATTCAAATGGGGGATGATTTCTTAATGGAGCTTTTAAAGAATGCTCCGATGGCTGTTGAGACTAGAGGACTGCGAAATGAAATGAACGATCTTAGAACACCTCTATCTCCAGTAAAAATCGAAGCATTTTTAGCTACACGTCCTGGTAGATTTACTTATTTAACAAGTAAGAAAACCCCGTTCCCCATCAGGATTCAGACACCAAAATACACTTCCATACTTGTAAACTGGGGTTAAATATTTTTTATCCTCTTCAAATTATTTTAAAGATAAATCAGCTATAGAACTGCATAACAGAACATATTTATAATTTTTTACTAGTTAGGAGATTGTCTTTGAATTTGAAGAGGAATATTCCTAAAGAGAAATTGTATGTTTGAACTCCTGGACCGTTCAGGTGTAAACCTTGTGCTCTGTGGGCACTGGCATATTCCCTGGGTCTGGAGATTAAACGACATGTTTGTATCAGTTCGGGAACTGTCTGTTCTTCCCAGACTCGTGGCAAAATCCCTCAGTGCTATAACCTGAAAGACTTCGACGCACAAAGCACGAATGTACGCGCTGTCACCTGAGAATTTGCAGAATCTTCTCCGGAGGAAAAAGGAAAACGTTGTAGACAGCATAATATGATCTAAACTCTAATAACGCAGCTAAGGATACTTAAGAAGGGATAGAGTTTTAGATTACCAAACAATATTTCCTTATCCCGGACTTTTTCCTTACTTTTTTTATTTTCTGCTTTAGTTTAGATTTTTCAATATTCAATAAACAAGTTTTTATCTATGTTCAGTTGCTTCCTTCAATCAGGATTATTCTACCATAACCGGATATTATCATAATGAAATATTATGGAATAATGCAGATTCACTCAGGAGGAAAATAATGCGAAGGGACTATATAGATACCGGATACAAGCCAAAGGATACGGACCTGGTCTGTGAATTTCATATCGAACCGTCGTTAGGGGTAAATTTTGAGGAAGCTGCCACACATATGGCAGGGGAGAGCTCAATAGATTCCTGGACTGAGATTGCCACACTGAGTCCCGAACTTGCAGCGCGCCTGAAGCCGCATGTGTTTTATGCGAATAAGGAAGCACAGACTGTAAGGGTGGCCTATTCGGAAGAGCTCTTTGAATTGGGTTCGGTCCCTCAGGTCCTCAGTGCTGTTGCAGGTAACATCCTCAGCATGAAAATAGTTGACAACTTAAGGCTGCAGGACATCACTTTCAACAAATCGATGCTTCACGAATTCAAAGGTCCGAAATTCGGGCTGTCAGGCATAAGGGAACTTCTGGGCGTACAGGACAGGCCTCTTATAGGGACTATTGTCAAGCCAAAAGTGGGATTAAATTCTGAAATGCATGCTCAGGTCGCGTACAACTCTTTTGCAGGAGGTTGCGACCTTGTTAAGGACGATGAGAACCTTACAGACCAGAAATTCAATGGGTTTGAAAAGCGTGCAGAGCTTACCTTGAAACTTGCAGAAAAAGCGGAATCCGAGACTGGGGAGCGCAAGATGTACCTTTGCAACATCACTGCTCCGACCTGTAAGGAAATGATCCGACGGCTCAATGTTCTCAAAGACCTGGGGGCAAGCTATGCAATGGTTGATATTGTGCCTGTGGGCTGGACTGCCCTGCAAACACTCAGGGAAGAATCCGAAGATGCAGGCCTTGTACTTCACGCTCACCGCTGTATGCATTCAGCCTATACTCGAAATCCCCGCCATGGGATAAGCATGCTTGTCGTTGCCAAGCTCTGCAGACTGGTAGGACTTGACCAGCTCCATATAGGTACTGTCGTAGGAAAGATGCATGGAGAAAAGCATGAAGTTCTGAGCCTGCGTGATGAATGTGTGCTCGATAAAGTACCTGCGGACGAAAGCCAGCATGTCCTGGAACAGGACTGGGGAGGGATAAAGCCCATGTTTCCGGTCGCATCCGGAGGACTTGCTCCCACAATGATCCCGGATCTGTACTCTATTTTCGGAAAAGACGTTATTATGCAGTTTGGCGGTGGCATTCATGCACACCCAATGGGGACAGCAGCCGGGGCTACTGCCTGCAGGCAGGCTCTTGAAGCAAGCCTCGAAGGTATCAGTCTTCAGGAATATGCAAAAACCCACAAAGAGCTTGAACTTGCTCTGGGCAAATGGCTGAAAAAATAAATTTCAGAAGTAAGGAGGAGTTACCCTCTTATGAGTGGTGAAAACGGAAACCGGATAAAGACCCGCTTTTTTCGGGTGTCAGAGGAAACTTTCGATGCAGTTATTAACGAAGCTGCAGAGATAATCAATACTGGTGGAACCGTAGCTTTCCCCACCGAAACTGTCTATGGGCTGGGAGCCGACGGCTTGAATCCTGAGGCAGTTCGAAAAATCTTTGAGGCAAAAGGCCGTCCTCCGGGAAATCCTCTAAGTCTGCTTGTCCATTCCAGGGAAGATGTTGAGAAGGTTGCAAAGAATATCCCTGAAAAGGCCTTTAAGTTAATGGATACCTTCTGGCCGGGACCTCTAACAATCGTGCTCGATAAAAAGGATGAAGTTCCGGGAATTACCTCCGGAAACCTTCCATCGATAGGAGTACGCATGCCAGATCACAGGATTCCACTGGAACTTATAAAAAGGATAGGCACTCCTCTTGCTGCTCCGAGTGCAAACCTTTCCGGAAAACCCAGCCCAAGCCTGGCAACCCATGTCGAGGCTGATCTTACTGGCAGAATTGATGCGATAATTGACGGCGGAGAAGCAGCAATAGGCCTCGAGTCAACTGTAATTGATATGACTGTAGAACCGCCTGCTGTCCTCAGGCCTGGAGCTATCGGGATTGAAGAGCTTGAAAAAGCAATAGGAAAAGTAAGATCCGGATATAAAGATAACAAAACATCGGACATTGATGAGCAGCTTGATAAACTCGCAGGCCAGAAATACGGGCATTATACTCCTGATACTAAGGTCGTGCTTGTCGAAGGGGAAAGTAAATTCGTTTCGGAGAAAATTGCCGAACTGCTTGTTGATTACGGGAACCGAGGAGAAAAAGCGGGACTCCTGCTCAGTGAAGAAATTGCAGGGCTTATAAATGCAAGTGGATTAAATGCAGACTATTGTTTTTTGTTAGGGTCCCGGGAAGAGCCTGAACTTGCTGCCAAAAAGCTTTATGAAGGGCTCAGAAAACTGGATGGGAAGGGATTGGACGTTATTGTGGCCGATGGTTCCTTCAGCCGTTCAGGGCTCGGTGATGCCCTTATTAATAGATTGAGGGAAGCTTCATCAGACAGATATTTGAGAGGGTTACAATGAAAGCAGAAAAAAAAGAAAACATGCAAAAGTTGAGGGCTCGTAAAAAAGCTATGGGACAGACTAAAAATATAAATATGATTGCTCTTGCAGCGCTAGCTGTAGGTGTGCTTTTAACATTTCTGGGTGCAAAAGAGGTTGGGAATTATATTATCTGGGCTTGCGCTTTTGTATTTCTTGCAACTACTCTCTCAGGCATGCTGTCTGCAAGTGCTCTCCGCAAGCAGAAATAATCAGGTTTTCATTATAATCGGATTTTCTTTTTTCTGACAACGTAAGTTATTATTGGACGGGTTAATCAATGGGCGAAACTATTGCTAGTGAAGAAATGCACAGATATTTCAATGAACTTGAAATGAGACTTAATGAAGCAATTGAGATAGCTAACAGGGCTCGAGCCCGTGGAGGGGACCCAAAGCCCATTGTAGAGATTCCCCTTGCTAAGGATCTTGCGGATAGGGTTGAAAACCTCATTGGAGTGGAAGGGGTCGCTGCAAAAATCCGAGAGCTTGAAATCAAGATGTCCAGAGAGGAAGCTGCTCTCGAAATAGGGCGTATGGTAGCTGAAGGGGAAGTAGGAAGCTTTGCTACAAAAAAAGATGCAGTTGAAGCTGCAATAAGGGTTTCTATGGCTGTCCTTACGGAAGGTGTGGTTGCAGCTCCGATAGAAGGGATTGACAAAGTTGAACTTGGAAAAAATGACGACAGTTCACAATATATAAGGATTTTTTACTCGGGACCTATCCGGAGTGCTGGCGGAACTGCACAGGCTCTTTCAGTACTTGTTGGGGATTATGTAAGGCGTGGAATCGGGATTGATCGATATAAACCAAGGCCAGAGGAAGTAGAGCGTTATGTAGAGGAAATCCTGCTTTACAAAAAAGTTGCGAGCCTTCAATATACTCCCTCAGAAGATGAGATCCGCCTGATAGTCCGGAACTGTCCTGTCTGTATAGACGGAGACCCAACTGAAGATGCGGAAGTAGAAGGGCACAGAGACCTGGAAAGGATCGGAACAAACCGTGTACGAGGGGGAATGTGCCTCGTACTTGCCGAAGGTCTCGCTCTCAAGGCTCCCAAAGTCAAGAAACATGTTAAGAAACTGAATATGGATGGATGGGACTGGCTGGAAACTCTTATCGTAGGTTCAAAAAGCGGAGAGGATCCGGAACAGGAACAGAGAAACAAGATTAAACCAAAGGATAAATACATAAGAGATCTAATTGCGGGCAGGCCAGTTTTTTCTCACCCTTCAAGGCCAGGCGGGTTCAGACTTCGCTACGGGCGTTCCAGGAATACTTCTTTTGCTGCAGCGGGTATTAATCCTGCTTCAATGGTAATACTTGATGATTTTATTTCTAACGGGACTCAGCTTAAGGTTGAAAGGCCCGGAAAAGCTGCGGCCATGTCAGCAGTAGATTCGATAGAGGGTCCGACTGTACGTCTTAATTCCGGAGACCTGGTCCGGATAGATAATATTAAGGAAGCCTACGAGCTTCGTTCACAGATCGAAGTTATAGTGGATATAGGGGAGATCCTTATCAATTACGGGGATTTTCTGGAGAATAACCACCCCCTTATGCCTTCACCCTATGTTTTCGAATGGTGGTATTACGACTATGAAGCAGCCTGCCCTGAACAGATTCCGGAAGATGAATTAAGGAATCTTTCTGCAGCCCTGGCTATCAAGCTTGCAGAAGAATTCAATGTCCCACTGCATCCGAAGTTCACATACCTATGGCATGATATAAATCGAAATGAATTTGAAGCTCTGAGGAGATTTGTCGTTGAAAACGGAGATTTTTTAGCAGGGGAAGAGATTCTCATCCTGCCTCTCAGATCCTTCGAAGCTTTAAAGGATATGGGTTTCGAAACTGTTAAACCTATACTTGAAAAGCTTCTCGTACTGCACAAGGTAAGAGATGAGAAAATCCTTATAGAAGAAGCTCTTCCGTTCATTTTTTGCCTTGGGCTTGACTGCAAATTGAAAGAAAAAGCACCTATGCCCGACACTGAAAACATGGTAGACGCTGCATGTATCCTGAGCGGTTTTAAGGTCTTTCCAAGGGCTCCTTCCAGAATCGGGGCCAGAATGGGAAGGCCGGAAAAATCCGACCTGAGGAAGATGTCTCCTGCAGCCCAGGTACTTTTTCCTATAAGCAATGCCGGAGGACTCACAAGAAACCTTGTTTCTGCTTCCGATTACTCAGCTTCCATGAATGAAAAAATCGGAGAAATCGAAGTCGAATTAGGGCTGAGGGAATGCTCTGAATGCAGGAAAGAAACCTATTTCTGGCGCTGCGACTGCGGAGGATATACAAATCCCAGGCTTTTCTGTCTTCGCTGTAAAATAGATGTCAGAGGCGCGGAAACCTGTCCGAAATGCGGAAGAAAATCAACTTCGCTTGCAACTGTCAAACTGGATTTTCGCTCTATTTATAAGCGAGCCTTTGAGAATGTTGGGGAAAGGGAAAAACTGGACATGATCAAGGGAGTAAAAAGGCTTATGAACGGACAAATGACTCCCGAGCCTCTTGAAAAAGGGATCCTTCGAGCAAAACATGATGTTTATATTTTTAAGGATGGCACTATTCGCTATGATATGTCGGATATTCCTCTCACTCACATTCGGGCTGATGAAATCGGAATTACTGCAGCCAGGCTTCGAGAACTCGGTTACAGGGAGGACGTATATGGAGAAACTCTTGAAAGGGAGGAACAGGTTGTCTGTCTGAAGGTTCAGGACCTGGTGATTTCCTACGACGGAGGTGAATATTTGCTGCGAATTGCAAAGTATGTGGATGACCTCCTTGTAAAGTACTATAAGGTTGAGCCTTATTACAACGCAAAAACCATTCAGGATCTTGTAGGGGTATTGCTCATAGGACTTGCTCCGCATACCTCGGCAGGAGTACTTGGACGCCTGATAGGGTTTACGAAAGCTTCGGTGGGTTATGCACATCCTTTTTTCCATGCTTCAAAACGTCGGAATTGCGATGGGGATGAAGATTGCGTAATGCTTCTCATGGACGGAATCCTTAATTTTTCAAGGTCTTATCTGCCTGATAAAAGGGGGGGAAAAATGGACGCTCCTCTCGTACTCACTACCCGTATAGATCCCAAAGAGGTAGATAAAGAAGCGCACAATATAGACGTGTGTAAAAAGTACCCTCTTGAATTCTATAGGGCTACTCAGGAGATCAAAAATCCAACCGAACTTGAAAGTATTATGGATCTTGTCAGCAGCCGGCTAGGAACTCCAGAACAGTATGAACATTTCATGTTTACACACGGGACTTCGGATATTGCGGCAGGCCCACTAAAATCCTCATACAAAACTCTTGGAAGCATGATCGATAAAATGGAAGCTCAACTTTCTCTGGCTAATAAGATCCGTGCAGTAGATGCTCCGGATGTGGCAGAGAGGGTGCTTAAGTCTCATTTCCTCCCTGATCTTTTAGGAAACCTTCGCTCTTTTTCAAGACAGCGGATGCGTTGTGTTAAATGTGGAGAAAAATTTAGGCGTCCTCCTCTTACCGGTTCATGTCCCAAGTGTGGAGGCAATATTGTGCTAACAGTACATGAGGGTGCTGTCCGTAAATATCTTGAAGTTTCAAAAGAGATAGGGGAAAGATACAGTGTCTCCAGCTATACTCAACAGAGGATCGAACTTCTGGATAATGATATTTGCTCTCTTTTCGAGAATCATAAAGTTAAGCAACTTGGACTTTTAGATTTTATGTCCGGGTCTGCGCGCTAGGAAATATAAAGGAGAAACCGTACATGCTAAAAAAATTGTTCCAAACTCTATGGTTGAGGTAGGGCAACTCAAGATCCCGATAATAAATAAATAGCGGCTAAATTAATAGTAAGATTCACATATATTTTTATTTTTTTCAATTGGGAAAATACTTTGTCCAATAATAGTCGTAATTTGAGGGAAAAACTTTCCAAAATCTGTTTAATTGAGATGATTATTTTGGTTGGATTTTCCAATCCAATTATATAAATAAAATACTATTTATGTAATATCTGTTTGATTATCTGTACTTTATTCAAAGCTAATATATTGATAAAGTATAAGTTATTCTAGTATCTTGAAATATTTTTGTTGAGTTCTTATTTCACTGGTAATCCGAGTGAGTTTATTTGTCCTATCAATTCAGTGAAATTTTCAATTTCCAGTTCCAGAACTTCTTCTCTAGTCATGCCGATCGACATTTCTCCATCTACAGAAAGACGCTCCGGACCCCTCCGAATTAGTCTATCCACTCCATCTCTTTTAAAAGCTTCCTTTACTTCCATATCATGGGCAAAGGCTCTCCCGGGGATGAAAACAGTCTCGCTAACTTCACTAAGATCAAGTGAGTTGAGATCTTCAATTGTGATAAGGCATCCGATGTCTTTTTTAGGAGATACTACATTAACGGTTCCACCAAGGATGTCAAAGATCTCCTTTAATCTTGGAGCTGCTACCTGGCCAGTGACTATAGTGGCTCTTCTCATGACTTTAGGGAGTTTTTCAAGGGCTTCGGGAATATTACGGATAGCAAAAGGAGATCCAATTAAAGGGTCCTCCAGGGGAGTTCCGGTGATTCTAATGGAAGGGTATTTAGCTGCTGAACTACGTACGATATCGACGAATTCCTGAACTGTATGTGGAATAACGCCCGGGATAATAGGGGAGTTATTTAATATCAGTCCGTTTTCCGAAAAATTTGCAAATCTCATCAGAATTGCGCCTTTTGCACCCATTATTTCAAGGTCGCTCAATGTTTTGTCAAGGACTTTTCCGTCATTTATTCCTGGAATCAGTACAATTGCCCCATATACTTCACAATGGGCACAGAAATCCTTCAGGACAGCCAAAGAAGCTTCAGGTTCAGGGTCTTTCATATATTCGGCTCTTAAAACAGGATCAGTTGCAAAGACCGTGAAACTTACTTCAGAGACTCCATGGTCTAAGAAAAAAAGAGCTTCTTCAGGTTTGTTGAAGCCTTTTCCGCTCGTGTATCCTAGATGAATGGGAATATCGAATTGAGACAAAAAAGCAATAAGATTTTTCAATTCAGGATAACAGCTCAAATCTCCTCCTCCGCTGACTGTGAATTTTTCAATTTTGCCGCTCATGAAATTGAGTTTTCGAGCAGTTTCATCCAGTACAATCCCAAGAGGTTTGAAACCTGAATATGATTCCTTTACACTTCGGGTGCAGTAATCACACCCCTTTTTGAAAGGAAGACAATACTTACATCCAAGTGGTTGAACATCCTTAACTCTTTTGAAATAACAGTATTTGCAAAAGCCTCGGCAGTCAACCCCGGGATTTCCGCCAACATCAACAACTACTTCCATATTAAACTTTCGTATCGCATGAATATTACTAAATCCTTTTGGTATCATTCTCAAGTAAAGGAAGCTACATTTAAAGAAAAGTTAGATTATATCTTGTTTTTCTTCAAAAAATATTTTTTTAAGTATCTATTCGATTTTTTGGCGACTATGCATTAAATGAAACAGCGATTCTTCACGTGATCGCGTTTTTGATATAATAGTTATAAAATAGATCTCATTTTAATAAAAGTATTTTTAAAAAAAACAGGGAAATTCATCGAGCGGAGAACACAAAAGATTTAAGTACCTTCTAAACGAATGAGTTTTCATTGGGAAAGTGGACACTGCAAAACGACACAGTATTTGATTTAGAGTGTAAAGCAATCGAAAAAGTGACCAATCCCAGAATCATTTTAATGAATTAAGGAGGAAATTAAAGTGTCTGACAAAGTAGACATCTACGACGACAGAGGAAAACTGCTCGAGAGCAATGTCGACATAATGAGTCTTGCTCCAACAAGAAACGCAGCAATTAAAAAAATTATTAAGGACACCAAGAGGTCCGTTGCAATCTCTGTAGCAGGTATTCAGGGCGCACTTGCTAACGGGAAGATGGGCGGAAAGGGCCGTCAGATCCTGGGCCGTGAACTCAAATACGACCTTGTGGGCAATGTTGATGCACTTGCAGCAAAGGTAAAAGAGCTTGTCCAGGTCGACGAAGGCGACGATACCAATGTAAAGGTCCTGAAGGGCGGAAAGAGTCTGCTCGTACAGGTCCCGGAAGCCAGAATGGTCGCCGGTGCAGACTACATGTCCGCAACCACAGTCGGTTCAGCAGCAATCACCCAGGCAATTCTGGACATGAACAATACCGATATGTATGATGCACCCATAGTGAAAGCCGCTGTATGGGGAAGCTACCCACAGACAATGGACCTTATGGGCGGAAACGTTGCAAGCATTCTGAGCATCCCCCAGAACAATGAAGGTCTTGGCTTCTCTCTCAGGAACATCATGGCCAACCACGTTGCAGCAATTACAGGAAAGTCTGCATTAAACACATCAGCTCTTTCTTCTATCTATGAGCAGGCCGGTATCTTTGAGATGGGCGGCGCAGTCGGTATGTTCGAGAGGCACCAGCTCCTCGGTCTCGCATGCCAGGGTCTCAATGCCAACAATGTGCTGTATGACGTTATAAAGGAAAACGGTCAGAGCGGCACCATCGGAACTGTTATCGAATCCGTAGTTGGCAGGGCACTTGAAGCCGGTGTAATTTCCGTTGACAAGACCGCTCCCTCCGGATATAAGTTCTACAAGGCAAACGATGTCCCCATGTGGAACGCCTTTGCAGCAGTCGGCACACTCGCAGCCACTATCGTAAACTGTGGTGCAGCACGTGCAGCTCAGGGTGTTTCTGCAACACTTCTTTACTTCAATGACATACTTGAGAAGGAAACCGGTCTCCCAGGATGCGACTACGGTAAAGTAGAGGGTGTCGCAGTAGGGTTCTCATTCTTCAGTCACTCCATTTATGGTGGCGGTGGACCTGGTGTATTCAACGGTAACCACGTAGTTACCAGGCACTCCAGAGGATTCGCAATTCCCTGCGTATGCGCAGCAGTAGCTCTGGATGCAGGTACCCAGATGTTCACAATCGAATCAACATCCGGTCTGATTGGAGATGTGTTTGGTGGAATTCCAGAATTCCGCGAGCCAATTAAGGCAGTTGCAGGAGCGCTCTAAAAATATAACTTAAAGGTCTAACAATGTCAGACTCTGCTTCAAACTCTGAGGGTCCTATTCAAATTGAAATTTTTCCGAGCAGGATCCTCTCTCCCGAAACGGCTCAAAAGCTTATGACCGAGCTTAATAAGGTGGACGGAATAATCCGTGTTATGGTTCAGGGCAACAGGCTGCCCGATAAGGTAGGCTCAGGCCCTGGCACCGGGGAAAAAATTGAACATCCGTTAAGAAAGCCTATTCAGGTCGGAGATCAGGTTATTGAACTTAAGATCAGTGTAGGCAGGATCAGGGTTGAACTCTCAAATGCTGAAGCTAAGGAAAAAGTCAGGGAAGTATGCGATAAATTGCTCCCATTCTCTTTTGAATTCAGGGAAGGATACTTCTTCCGAAGAAAACCTACTGTAACTGACTATGCTAAACTTGGTCCGGAAACAGACCCTCGCATGCTTGGCATGGTAGATCCGAAAGCCAAGATAAACCAGCTCGTCTTCATCGAGAAGAAAGAGGAAGAAACGAAGGAAGATAAAGATGAGTGAGAAAGTATGATGATCGATCGGGAAACCCAGGTAGTTGACTGCCGATGTGGCGGAGGGCTTGGAAGAGGAGGAGGGCTTGCCCAGCGAGGCACTCTCGCCGAAGCCGGCCATGCCGATGTCGTAGCTGTTGCCATGAGTCCCGGACAGAGACATATCACTAAACCGGTATGTGAGATCACTTACGGTATGAGGAAGGAAAACATTCAGGTCAGTGTGCTGGTGCTCTATTCAGGTTCCGGAATCCCAGAATCCGGGCTGATAACCGGATCTTTTTTGTTGAGTCCGGTAGAAGTCGCACAAATAGAAATGCACAAGCTGGCTGTGATCCATTTTGGAAATATCAAGGACCATGTGCTCAGGAAAACAAGAGAAATCCTGAGTAAGGCTAATATACCGGCAATAATTGTCAGCCAGATCCCGGTTGATTTTGAGGATTTCGCAGAAGCAGGGATAAAGACGAGATTAGTGATGCCAAGGGAAGAAAATATTCGTACGAAGGGAATCGTAATGGATATGATAAACGGAGTCACACGTGGTGACTACTGCCCCAGAGAAAAGCTAAACTTGATCGTCAAAACTGTCAAGACTACATTAGACCAATTAGAAGATCATAAAGGAGTTGCATGAGATGGCATACAATGCACAGTTTTATCCAGGCGCAACATCAGTTGCCGCTAACAGAAGAAAACACATGTCTGGAAAACTTGAGAAACTCAGGGAAATTTCAGATGAAGACTTAACAGCAGTTCTTGGACACCGCACCCCAGGAAGTGCCTACCCGAGCACCCACCCACCACTTGCAGAGCTTAAGGAGCCTAACGACGCAGCTCGTGAACTCGTTGCACCAACACCAGGTGCAGAAGCTGGTGACAGAGTCAGGTACGTTCAGTTTGCCGACTCAATGTACAACGCACCCGCTACTCCATACTTCAGGTCATACTTTGCAGCAATCAACTTCAGAGGGGTAGACCCAGGTACTCTTTCCGGCCGTCAGATTGTCGAAGCCCGTGAGAGGGACATGGAGAAGTGCGCAAAAGTCCAGATGGAAACCGAAATAAGTGACCATGCGCTTGCTGGAATGCGTGGCTGTACTGTCCACGGTCACTCTGTCCGTCTCCAGGAAGATGGTGTAATGTTCGATATGCTCGACAGGAGAAGACTCGAAAGCGGCACTATCATTCAGGACAAAGACCAGGTTGGAATTCCACTCGACAGGAAAGTTGACCTCGGCAAGCCGATGTCCGAAGCAGAAGCAGCAAAGAGAACCACAATTTACCGTGTAGACAATGTAGCCTTCAGGGACGATGCAGAAGTCGTTGAATGGGTACACAGGATATTCGACCAGAGAACTATATACGGATTCCAGCCCAAATGAGGTGACCACAATGGCAGCAAGTATTTTCGATAAATTCAAAAAGTCAATGGAAGTCAAGTTCACAGAGGAATTCGGTACAAATGAAGCTGGCAAGCTTTCCGATGGCATTACCGGCAAGACTGAAAAATTCCTGAGGCTTGGCCCGACACAGGACCCCAGAAAGGCCGAAATGATTAAGGCCGGAAAGGAAATCGCAGAGAAGAGAGGCCTTGCATTCTACAACCCATATATGCACTCCGGTGTTCCTCTCGGTCAGCGTGCAATTACTCCGTATGTAATATCCGGCACTGACATCGTGTGCGAACCAGATGACCTGCACTATGTAAACAACGCTGCAATGCAGCAGATGTGGGACGACATCAGGAGAACCTGTATTGTCGGTCTTGACCTCGCTCATGAGACCCTTGAGAAGAGGCTGGGTAAGGAAGTTACTCCTGAAACTATCAACCACTACCTTGAAGTCCTCAACCACGCAATGCCCGGTGCAGCAGTGGTTCAGGAAATGATGGTCGAGACACACCCTGCCCTTGTTGACGACTGTTATGTAAAGATCTATACAGGCGACGACGCACTGGCAGACGAAATCGACAAGCAATTCCTGATCGACATCAACAAGGAATTCCCAGCCGAACAGGCAGCCCAGATAAAAGCCTCCATCGGCAAGACCTCCTGGCAGGCAATCCACATCCCAACAATCGTCTCCAGGACAACCGACGGTGCTCAGACCTCCAGGTGGGCAGCCATGCAGATCGGTATGACCTTCATCTCCGCATACAACATGTGCGCCGGTGAAGCAGCCGTCGCTGACCTGTCCTTCGCTGCAAAGCATGCAGCTCTGGTCTCAATGGGTGAAATGCTGCCCGCAAGGCGTGCACGTGGTCCAAACGAGCCCGGTGGATTATCCTTCGGTCACCTCTCAGACATCGTCCAGACAAGCCGCGTATCCCCAGATCCAGCAAAGATTGCTCTTGAAGTAGTCGGTGCAGGCTGTATGCTCTACGACCAGATCTGGCTCGGATCCTACATGTCCGGTGGTGTCGGGTTCACACAGTATGCAACCGCTGCATACACCGATGACATCCTCGACAACAACGTGTACTATGATGTCGACTACATCAACCAGAAGTACGACGGTGCTGCAAACGTCGGCAAGAACAACAAGATAAAGGCAACCCTCGAAGTCGTAAAGGACATCGCAACCGAGTCCACAATCTACGGTATCGAGACCTACGAGAAGTTCCCGACTGCCCTTGAAGACCACTTCGGTGGATCCCAGAGAGCAACCGTGCTCGCAGCCGCAGCCGGTGTCGCATGTTCTCTTGCAACCGCAAACGCAAACGCCGGTCTTTCTGGCTGGTACCTCTCCATGTACCTGCACAAGGAAGCATGGGGCCGTCTCGGCTTCTTCGGATACGACCTGCAGGACCAGTGCGGTGCCACAAATGTTCTGTCCTACCAGGGCGACGAAGGTCTCCCAGACGAACTCCGTGGTCCAAACTACCCGAACTACGCAATGAACGTCGGTCACCAGGGTGGATACGCAGGTATCGCTCAGGCAGCCCACGCAGGTCGTGGA
>JAUPKV010000283.1 GCA_030837265.1 Methanobacteriota archaeon | reverse complement strand
TTGTAGTGCTCGCGCAGAAAGACACTCCTATTGCCAACAGTTCTGTCGACAGGATTGATAGTTACGTCCGAAACGGAGGAAATGTGGTTTTCATTGCAAGCGAAGCTCTGGTTCCGGACAAAACCGAGCTAAACCTTATAAAGATTCTTCCAGTAAAGCCCATCGAAGTTTCGAGTGATGAAAAGGGCTTAGCGGTGAAAGAAGTTCAGCAGAGCAGTGTTACAAGGGACATTAAGACTGATGAAATATCCGTCCGCAAATACCTGAATGCAAGCGAAAGGACAGGATCGACTACTCTGATGTCCCTTGAAAACGGTGTCCCTCTACTCAGTTACTGGCAGGTAGGCAAGGGAACTGTATTTTATATGGGCTTCAATGACGAGCTCGGGAATGTGCAAACCAGCGAGACGAACGTCAGCAGTAAGACGAACAATACTAATCAAATGAACAATACTAATCAAATGAACAATACTAATCAAATGAACATCAGCATCGAAGCGAGCAGCGAAAGTGGAACCTGGAACAATTTCCACAACCTGCCCGAATATCCCGTATTCTGGATAAAATTTGTGCAATGGATCGGAGGGACGGGAGACATTACCGAATACAACCTGAAAACCGGTACATTGACGGCACTTTCGAAAACAGAGCAGGTCAAAACTCCCACGAAGACCTTTACTTCGAACAAAGTGATTTTTGACGAAGCCGGGATCTATGAGATTTCCGGGAAAAAAATCGCAGCCAATATATACAGTGATAAGGAATCCGACACCAGAGTCGATGCTTCCGAACTGGTAAAACGGGCTGCAACTGAAGATAAAAATAAAGTTGTTAAGGCAGACAGCTATACTGCCAAAAAAGAGATTGCCAATTATCTAATAGTATTCATGTTCCTGCTCTTACTGCTTGAAATCCTGATCGTGCGCCAGAGGGGTGAACTATGAACATATCTTTAGAACACCCCGAGCTGCTTTTGCTTATTGTTCCCGTAATTATTATCGGGTTTTATTTTCTCCGGAAGACAAAAACGAAGCTTGTGGAATGGAGGATGCTGGTTGCTTTCCTGCTAATCCTTGCACTGGCTGCCCCTTTTACAACGGTTACAAAGACTACCGGTGAAGAGAACCCCTCGCTAGTGCTTGTTCAGGACCAGACTTCAAGCATGAATCTCTTTTCTGCAGAAACCGGTACTGAGTTGTATAAAGCTCTTACAGCTAACACCCCCACATCTTTAGTCAAATTAAGTGGAGACAAGACAGCTCTTGGAGATGCAGTTACCCAATATGCCGGTACCGGCAGCCAGATTGTCCTGGTGACCGACGGGAACAGCAACTCGGGAAAAAGCCTTGCTGATGCCCTGGATTTTGCAAAACAAACCAATACTTCGGTATATCTTGTGCAACCCGAGCTTAAAACAAATGATCTCAGTGTCGAAGTGCTCGGGGACAAGACTGTCATAGTGGACAGCCAGAATGAGTTTGAAATAGTCGTCCGCCAGGCTTCCGAAAAGAATGTAAGTTATTTCCTTGAGGTATATGTTGATGGAATAATTTTCCAGAGCAGGAATTTTGTCCAGAGCAGCCGAAATAATACCATTCCGATTAATCAGGCTTTCACAACCCTTGGGGCTCACAATCTTACTGTAAAAATCACTTCATCCGGAGAAGACCTCAATAAGGTAAACAACGAATTCCAGAAATCAATTTATGTAATTCCCAAACCGAAGCTTACCATTGTAACTGATGAGCCTGACTCTTCCCTGGCGCAAGTCCTTAACAGCCTTTATAACGTTTCTTCCTACAATAGTTATCCCGGAGCAAGTGTACTTGAGAGCAGCAAAGTTCTGGTGCTGGACAACCGTTATATCAGTACCCTTTCGGAGGCCCAGATAAACGAAATCAAGAAGTATGTAAGTAACGGAGGCGGGCTTGTCGTAGTTGGAGGAGAACGGGCATATAATTATGGCAATTACCTTAATTCTTCTCTTGAAGGTCTCCTTCCTGTAATTTCGAAACCCTCCGAGTATAAGGGAGGAAGGAATCTTGTCCTGATTATTGACGTATCCCCAAGCACGCAGGGCGGAAGCATAAAGGAAGATACCAGAGTCAATAATACCGGGACTCATGCAGATATCCTTGCAAATGCCATATATATTCTCCAGAACAAGAACCTCAAAGATGCAAATGTAGGTGTTATTGCATTCGGGAGTGAGGGATACGATGTTTCCGGAGGGTTTTTATTTATGGGCCTTCCGCAGAACCAGGCTATCCTGAAAGATAAGATCTCGAAGTTGACCACCAGCGAACAGGAAAAAACCTCTTTAGAACAGGGCCTCGGAATCGCAAAAGATATGCTTGCGGTCAAGGACGGGGAACGAGATGCTATTATTATTTCGGATGGGGGTGTAAAGGAATCCTACGACCCAAGTCTTCAGGCTGCAAAAGAACTGAAGTCAATGGGCGTAAATCTATATTTCATTCATGTTCACTCGTTAGCAGCTCCAAACCAGGCAGATCCTAAAACTAAAGAGTTTTATGCAGAGAGCTTAATGAAGGAACTGGGACTTGGAGGAAATTATAGAAAAATAGAGCTGGGATCCAGGGCTGACATTTCATTCGGATCGACCCAAAAATCTCAGGAGGATAAGAATCAGCAGCAAGAAGGCTCTGCTACCTACCCTCTCTACGTATATTCCCCGGACCACTTCATCACGAAAAATTTAAACCTTACAGCCAATGTCACCGGATATAATGACGTAACCCCGAAAGCCGGAGCCGAAAGGCTGGTAATTACCGCTACTAACGGAAAGCCCGTGCTTACCACCTGGCGCTACGGATTAGGCCGAGTTGCAGCCCTTACCACGGACAACGGAAAAGGTGAAAACGCACAATGGGCATCCGAGCTTTACAACGGCACCGGCGCCAAACTTGTTTCGGGCACGTTCAACTGGGCAATAGGGAATCCAAGGGCTAAAATAGGAGCTGTACTTGAAGGCCCGGATACCTGGCTTGGTACCCCTTCGGACCTTACCCTTACAATGTACGACCAGGGAATCCCTAAATTGAACATTGACGGAACTGCTCTTAACTTTGCTCTGACCGGAAGGAATACCTACGAAACAAGTGTAAATCCCGAAAGTACGGGAATCCATGACATTTCAGGTTATCCGCTTGCGGTAAATTATGCTCTTGAATATCGCGACTTAGGGCTGAATAAAGAAATTGAGCCTCTTATCGTTGCGACCGGAGGGAAGATTTACAGTGAGAAAGAAGCAAGAGCTTTTCTCCTGAAAGATGCCCGGCAGAACTCTCAAAAGGAGGCAGCCGAATCTGTTAGTTTGAAAATTTATGTATTCCTTGCAGCTCTGATCCTTTATCTCAGTGAAATCGTTGCCAGGCGCGTAAAGGAAATGAGAAAGCTCAGTAAGCCGGATGAGGCCGAAAGATAATCGCACAGCCCCTATAAAAATATTAGAAATATGTAAGCAAGATCCGGGCAAGCTGGCCGAAAAAACCGCAAAAAATCGGCACTACAAGGTTGTCGTCAATTTTATTGACCGCAGTCTCAGTAAGGGTTGCAACGAATGCCATAACCAGGGAAATAAACGGGTCTCCAAGGATAAGCATTCCGATCATGAAATCGACAATGAATTCGGAGACCGAACCTTCAATAGATTTATTATTTTTAAAGATCCGGTAGAAAACTCTCTTTTTCCCGTAGAACTTTCCTATTAAGGTTGCAGCCATATCTCCAAAGGTTGTCATAAGGACTGCAGCATATGCGATTTCTTTGCTGTAAAGGGCAATTACCGTGATTGCTCCGAGGGAGAAAAAGATATGACCTCCTAAACGGTTAGCTTCATTCTCCCGGTACATGGTGTGGAAAAAAGGTATTTTCATATTATGCTCGAGTCGGAAATAGTCCAGGCAGAGCATAATAACCAGGAAGGATATGAGCACCCAGAGTACAGCTTCTTTTCCGAAAAACTCGTATATGAGCACAATTAGAATTGAAACCAGGTGCACAGCCTTTCTGAGGAACTCAAAAACGACTTCTCCGTGGGGTCCGACAAATAGATTTTTCGAGGACAGCATATAATGCTCCATCTCAGGATTTCAAGGAGGTTATAATTCTGTAAAAATTCTGTAAAGTAATTTACTCGAATACTTTTAAGGTTAAGGTACCTGTTTAAGCTCAGAGGAGCTTCCTGTTATTTTTTTAATCAAATCCATATCCTTAAGCACTTTCAAACTTATTATACCTCCTAAAAGGAGGTTCATATGGTATGTTACCGCTCTCCAGGCAAGTACGGTAACTCCCAGAATAGGTGCAGCTACAAAAGTAGAAAATATGGGAACAGCCCCTAACTCCGCAACTCCGCTTGCCCCGGGGGTTGCGGGCACGATCAGAATCATGGCTAGAATTATTTGAGCTGCCATTGCGGTAAGCGTTGGTGGCGTCTGCGAAAGGCCTTTAAGGATTAGAATAAGCGGCATAAAATCAAGGAACCAGAAGAGAATTGTATAGGCTATGCCCAGGATCAGCCCTGTTTTTCCTTCCTTAAAAAAAGTTCTGACACTCTCGTGAAAAAAGTCTATTTCCGTATCAAGCCGCATCCTGAAATGAGAAAGCGCAGAGTCTGTCCGTTTTCCTAAAAACGGGGATAGCTTTTCTGTGATGCCGTAGATTATTATTTTTAACTTTGCGGGTTTCCAAACTCCGAAAAGAAACATTGCGAGGATAATAAGGACAAGTAAGTTGGCTGTCAGGAAAACAGCATCCAGTTCGTAGCTGGAAAACACATTTCTCATAATGTAAAAAGCAAAAGGCAGAGAAGTCAGGATAAATACTGCATCAAGCAGCCTTTCCCCAATTACGATGGCTGTGGCCTTACCAATAGGGACCCCGTCCGAATGCAGCAAATGTATCCTTAATGGTTCTCCTCCGGCAGAAGCAGGAGTTATTGCAGCTGCAAAAGCACTTGATAATGTTATTTCTATTGCTCTTAAGAAATTTACCCGGTAACCCAGGGCTTTGCAGAGGGTCCGGAACCGGATTCCCCAGATTATATATGCAAGAATATGAAAAAGAGAAGCAGCTAGAATGTATTCCAGCCTGATCTCTTTCAAAGCATCAAATGTTTTAGATTCGAAAGTCAAGCCTACAATCAGAGCGGTCGATGTGACACTGATTAGCAGTGCTGCAATAAGCCATTTTTTGTACCCGTTCATGGAAATCTGTCAGGCTTAACAAAGGCAGTGCGCCGGATAAATCTTTTGCTTTATATCTTCCATCAAGAGCCATCAAAGGTAGTTTCATAGTTGGAATTAACTAAAGTATCTTTAATGCTTGAGTTCTTATTTATAGTTAATTCCGGCCAGATTTTTACTCCCGAATGAATGGTCGAGAAATCTCCGATAACTACTTTGTGCCCTATAACGGTTCCGTTTTCAAGGGAGCAATTATCTCCTACTGTTGTTTCATCTGCTACTACTGCTCCCGAAAGATTGGAAGCTTTTCCTATACATACTTTATCAAAGAGATAGGAGGAGAAAATCTTTGAGTCGTTACCGATAGTGCAGAACGGGCCTATTACACTGTAAGGACCAATAAGTACATTATCTCCTATCGTAGTGTTTTCCCCTATGACTATCGGCCCCACAAGGGAAGAATTCAGGCCAATTGACACGTTATGTCCTATAGTTATAGGACCTTTTATTCTTGAATTCCTGGTAGTGAAATTTCCCTCAATTGTTGTCCCCGGAAGGGAATCTAACATCCAGCGCTGAGCCTGCCTGTAAGCCGACGAGCTTCCGACGTCAGTCCATTGTCCCCGGACAAGTACACCGTTAATTTTTTCGTTAGCTGCAAGCATGGATGAGAAGAGGTCTTTGGCAAAATCATATTTCCTGTGCGCAGGAATCCATTCAAAAATCGAAGGATCGCAAATATAAATACCTGTACTCGCCAGGTTGCTGAATATCTGTCCGGATTTGGGTTTTTCGAGGAAGCGATGTATGCGGTTATTAATGTCCATATCCGCAATTCCGAAATCACGGGGATCATCGATAGAAAGAAGGCCTATGGTGACCTTAGCATCGTTTGTCATATGGAAACGATACATTTCTCTTAAATCAAGGTTAAGGACATGATCTCCGCCAAGTACGATGAACGGTTCGTTTTTAAGGTATTCTTCGGCATTTTTAACTCCGCCTGCCGTTCCAAGCTTTTCTTTCTCATATACATAATTGATATGTACTCCGAACAGGTGCCCGTCTCCAAGCTGTTCTTCAATATTCTCTCCCATGTAACCCAGGGTAATGACTATATCATTAAAACCCTCTCTGGAGAGATGCTCTACCAGGTGCAGTACTGAGGGTTTATTTAGAATCGGTATGCTCGGTTTGGGATGTTTGAAGGTAAGCGGTCTGAGCCTTGTCCCTGCTCCTCCACACATTATGCATGCTTTCATGTTTCTTCTGATGTTATTCATGAATATATTGTTATCGACTGATTCACTCTTTAGAAAATTAAAATAATAATATTAAATTTTATATATAGAAGTCAAACGATATCTTTATTGCTTAAGTAATAAATAATAAAAGAACTGTTTTCAAAGGATAACGTTACTGGAGGAAGTTAATGGCAGGCAAAAAAGCGTTGTGTGTTGGAATAAACAAATTTAAGCACCTTCCACCGGAAAATTGGTTGAATGGATGCGTAAATGACACAGCTGATATGATCTCTATTTTGAAAAAATACATGGGTTTTTCAGACAGTGATATTGTCAGACTGACTGATGATCAGGCCACAAAGAAAAAAATAATGGACAATCTGACTGAAATGGTAAACGGGGCAAAAGCAGGAAAATATGAAAACCTCGTATTCAGCATATCCAGTCATGGCACTCAGGTTCCGGATCTGAATAGGGATGAGTCAGATATGGAAGATGAGGCTTTCTGCCCGACAGACCTGGCACAGAAGGGAGATGTATGGGATCCCAAGCATGTTATTCTTGACGATGAACTCTATAATCTCTTCATCCAGCTACCTGATAATGTATCTCTGGAAGGCTTCTTTGATACTTGTCATTCTGGCACAGGCCTTAAATCGATCGATTTCTTGCTGTCTAGAAAACCTAGATTTTTACTCCCCCCTTCACTGAAGGCTTTAAAGAAAGCACAAGAAGGCTCACCCAGAAGTATGGCCGTAGCACTTAAAGAGAAAGGGCTTAGCACTCGACATACACTCTGGGCTGCGTGCCGTTCGGGCCAAACCAGTGCAGACGCGAATATTGATGGAGTCTGGCATGGAGCTTTTACTTATTACCTGTGCAAGAACATGAACCAGTGTGAAAACAAATTGGGACGTAAGGACATACTTGCCAGAGTAAGAACAGATCTCAAGAAAAACGAATACGACCAGGTACCCCAGCTAGAGACAAATGCTGCTAAGAGAAAAGGAAAATGTGAATAAATTCTGAAAAATTTCGAATACAGTCATGAAAATAAATTAATTTCATAGAAGCTTTGGATAAAACCCAGGACTGGGTAATTGAAACGTGAAATGTGATTAGCGAAATTCCTGAAAAAAGATGTAGTAATACGTTTTGGACTTGACAGCAGAGAGAGCACTTGAATGTATTTACAAAAACGGAAAGATTTCAGGCATTCAAGGGGTCTCAGACATGTCCGCAAACTGCATTCCGCAAACAGGTTTCCCAGTCATCGGGGTTCTCTATATTGTCACACTGCCATTCATATTCACGCCTTGCAAGCCGGATAATTTCACGCGCCTTTTTCAACGGGACCAAATCCGTACCTTCTTCGAGCACATTAAGGCAGCCTGCGATGCCAACAATTAAATCTTCCAGGCTCTCTGGCGGAATCGGTTCATTTCTTGCATGTATTTCGGCACATCTGGCTAGATATTCCGCTATTACCTTAATCAATTTCTCATCACGCATATTCGAACTCCTCTTTACTCAATCCTAATTTCTTTTGATGACGCCTAGAATACTTAAAATATGCTTTTTTTGAGGCTTAAAGGTTTCTAAATAATTTGATTTTAAGGAAGAATAAAGAAGGCCCAAAACCGATAAGCCTTATTGAGTATTATCGGGTTTGGATGACCTTAAAACAATAATGTCCTCTTTCTTTTGTACTTTAATTTCCTTCTTCCCCTCATACTCGGAAATAGTACCTGTTACGCTAATTATATCGCCTTTCTGGACAGATGTATTAAGAACTTCGGCACCTGCAGTTTTAGGGATAAAAACGGTAAGGCTTTCGGAATTGCAGTCAACCTGTAAAGTCAGATGCTCTCCTTTATATGTAAATCTTTTACTCAGGACTTCAGCTTCAAAGGATACTCTCTCCCCTGAAGCAGATTCCTGGGTGTACTGCTTCCCCCCTGATACCTGCCCGGCCCCTGCAAGTTCGGAGCCAAAGAAAAGATATGCAGTCAAAAGGGATGATAAAGTCATAATTAATAATACCACCACGACTTTTTCTTCCTTTTCCATTAACATCACCTAATCGGAGTCCATTACAGGTTTTCGGATGAGATTGTTATGGAAACAACTTTTATTTCAAGAATCAGCGTTTTGCCTGCAAGCTCTTGATTAAAATCGAGGGTCGCAGATTTTTCCGTGGCTTTGAGTACTTTAACTTCCCTTCCTCCGGGGAGAATAATCTTTTTCCCAACCTCGGGAGGGACATCGAGTTCTAGCCGGAAAAGGGGGATATCCTGGACAAGATACTCCTTACGTGCTCCATAGGCTTCCTCAGGTGGGATTTTAAGGATTTTTTCCTCCCCGACTTTCATTCCCAGGACTCCCTTTTCAATACCTTTTATGACCTGACCCGTATCAACCCTGAAAAATAAAGGTGTGTACTTTTTTTCCGGATCATATATCCCGGCTTCAACAGCCTTTTCCTTAGATGTGGTATCGTAAACTGTTCCATCCTCTATTTTCGCAGTGTAATCAATAAGAATATAATCTCCCTTTTTCGCAGTATGAGAATTTTCAGTCATCTATTTTTCCTCTTAATCTCCTTAATCTCCTGACAGCACTTCTATCTCAATCCATGCTCCAGTAGGTATAAAAGTTTGAAACTTTTAATAAATAATTTCAAACTCTCCATTTGATTCCAAAGAATTAAGCTTTTTCTATTGACACCAGCTTTACGTCAAAAATCAAAGTCTTACCAGCAAGCTCGGGGTTGAAGTCAATTAATGCATGCGTTTGATTAACCTCAAGTACAGTAACCGTACCATATAACGTCTGGATCTTTTGTCCGGCCTGGAAATCTTGCGAAACATTCTCCAGTGGGATTGGAACAATCATTGATTTATTATATTCTCCATAGGCTTTTTCCGGAGGAATTGTGAGAGTCTTTTCTTCCCCGACTTTCATCCCGATAACGCCCTGATCAAATCCCTCAATTACCTGACCGGAACCAACCTGGAAAGGTAACGGAGTATAGGTCCTGTTGCTGTCGTAGAGGCCTGCCTGTTTTGCAACATCCTCTTTCGAGGTATCAAAAATAGTGCCGTTTTGAAGTTTTCCGACATAATCTACATTGACAGTATCTCCTAATTTTACCGTGCTGCCTTCGCCTGCAACGCTTTTATTTACGCTGCCCTCACTTGCCGCGCTTTTATTTACGCTGCCCTCACTTGCCGCGCTTTTATTTACGCTGCCGGAATCCGTACACCCGCTGCAAAATATTACGCTTCCAAGGACCAGGATTGATAGAAGGAGCACCACTCCTCTTGAGGACTTCATACCTCATGCCTCCATAGAGACTACCGTAACTTCAAATATGAGAGTCTTGCCTGCAAGCTCATGATTGAAATCAATAATAAAGTCATTCTTCCCAACTTCTTTGACAATTCCCCTCAGCCCTGTTTCCGTAGCCAGCTGCATCCCGACTTCCGGAGTAAAATTGACTGCTTCGATCGGAAGTTCTCTAGATAGTTCCGGATCGTATTCGCCATATGCCGCTTCAGGTGGGATTTCAAGAATCTTTTTCTCCCCTACCTTCATTCCGATTACTCCTTCATCAAAACCCTGGATCATCTGAGCTGCACCCACAGTAAATGTAAGGGGTTCATAACTTCTCATCTGGTTGTAAATCCCGGCTTCAATAGCTGCTTCCTTTACCGATGTATCGAAAACGGTGCCATCTTCAAGCTTTCCTATATAATCAACGGAAATAACATCCCCGTTTTCAACCATTTTGCTTGAATCCATCGCTATATCGTCTGTCATAGAAAATCAATAAGTGAAACGAAAACATGCTAAATAAATGTGCTGATAAAAACGATTCGGAAACCGATAATGGGGAATTTGAGAATCGGAAACTCTTGAATTCTGTTTT